>CAYTWS010000037.1:0-9635 GCA_964442145.1 uncultured Ectothiorhodospiraceae bacterium
GCCACGATCGACTCGGCGTCGGGGAAGATCTGGTCGCTGTAGACCTCGATGACGAGCGGATCGCGCTCGACGATGCGCCAGCCCTTGAAGTGGCGATCGAAGGTCTTGAAGTTGGGCACGTGGCTGGCGTCGAACAGCGCGCTCGCCTCGTCCGCGCGCACGAACTGCAGGATGTAGGGCAGCACCAGGTCCGCCAGCGACATGGTCGTGCCGTCGTGCCACTGACGCTCGAGGTAGCCGTGCTCGTAGCGGATGCGCGTGCGCGTGCGCGCCGTCAGCGGCGTGTCACCGGCGCGCTCGCCTGCGGTGACGAAGCGCTTCGCCTCGGCGTCCCAGTCGACCCAGGCGTCGTCGGGCACGGTGATGCGCTCGCGCTGGGTCAGCGCCACCCAGTCGTGGGTGCGCTGGACGGGTGTGCCCTCGGTCACGGCCACCTCGGCTTCGGCGATGCGCTGCGGGTGGTATAGCCCGGTGTTCGGGTCGGGCAGCAGCGGCTCGTCGCGCAGCCCGTTGATGATCATCTGGTCGAAGATCCAGTTGGTCCCGGCGACCGGGTTCCACGGCTCGGTGAGCACGTTGGGCGCGCTGATCGTCATCTGGCCGCCGACCCGGTCGCGGAATCGCAGGGTGTAGGGCCACAGGCGCGAGCCCGCGATGCCGCCGGCGAGATCGCTGGCAAGGGCGACGTCCGAGGCGCGCGGCCACAGATTGAGCTGGTCGACCAGCCAGATGCGCGCCGAGTTCGCCATCGCCATATCCAGCCCCCGGCGCATGAGCTGCTGGCGCTGCGACCACGTGGTGTAGTCGCGGCGCTCGAGGCGTTGGGCGACCTCGTTGAACGCCTCGCTGGGCTCGTAGGCCTGCCACAGGGGGAAGGGGCGCCCCGCCGGGGTGTAGTAGCCGGCGAAGTTCTGGGCCTCGTCGCGGTTGATCACCGTCGAGATCCAACCCCCCGTGTACAGGTGCCAGCGCCCCGCCTTGGGCGGGCTCGAGATCCAGATGGGCGAGGCCTGCTCCGCCGTACGGTACATGCGCTCGATGGTGAAGCCGAGATCGTCGAGCAGATTGGCCACGTAATCGCCGACCTGCTTGCGCGCGTCCTCGGTGCGGATCAGCAGCTTCAGCGTTACCGGCTGGCCCTGATAGCGCCACTCGCCGTCGACGCGCTCGGCGCCCAGCGCCCGCATCTCCTCGGTGATCACGCGCTCGGCCTTGGCCGGCTTGTGGCCGTACTCGATCTCGAGCTCGCGCGCCGCCGCCGACAGGCGGGCGTAGTCGGGGAAAGCCGTCGACAGCGGCAGATAGCGCGGCTCGGCGAGGCCGCCATAGAGCTCGTCGGCGATGTGTTGGCGGTCGACCAGCCAGTTCATGGCCTCGCGGATGGCCGGCACCGCGAACGGGTTGAGCCGGCCGTTGGAGAGCTCGGGGCCGGCTGGATTGAGCGTGAGCTCGGCCGAGGAGCCGTAGGACAGGTCGAAGCTGGCGCGCCTGGATTGGCGCAGCTGACGGTAGAGGGTCTTGTTGCTCACCCCCTGGGCGAGCACGTCGCGCTCGCCCGTCTCGATCTGACCGACCGCCTTGCCCGGATCGCCTTGCTCGGTGAAGACCACGCTGTCGACGACCGCGCCGTGGCGATCGGCCGGATCGCCCGCGCTCGTGCCGGTGCGCTCGCGGGGGGTGGTGTCGTCGGTGGTGGCACCGCCGCGCAGGGCCAGCCACGACACGCCCGCCAGCACGAGCGCGGCCACGGCCACGAGCCCGATGCGACGCGGCGTCATGACGGCCGAGCGGGTGCGCCGGGCGCGGCCAGGCTCGGCGTACACGCCGAGCGGCCCGGCCCAGCGACGTCACGGGGGGCCCGGGGCAACAACGACGGGGTCGGCCGCGGTGCGCCGCCTATTCGGCGGCTTGCGGGCCCATCTGGGACTGGCGGTAGTTCTCGATGCCGATGTCTTGGATCAGGTCGAGCTGCGTCTCGAGGAAGTCGTGGTGGCCCTCCTCGTCGCGCAGGAGCTGGCCAAAGAGGTCGCGGCTGGGATAGTCCTGCGCCTGCTCGCAGTAGGCCATGGCCTCCTTGTAGAGGGCGATCGCCTCCTTCTCCGCGGCGAGGTCGTTGGCCAGGATCTCCTGGACGTCCTCGCCCACGCGCAGCTTGTCCAGCTCCTGCAGGTTCGGCAGCCCCTCGAGGAACAGGATGCGCTTGATGAAGCGATCGGCATGGTGCATCTCGTCGATCGCCTCGTTGCCCTCGATCTGGGAGAGCTTGTTGAGGCCCCAGTCCTCGAGCATGCGCGAGTGCAGCATGTACTGGTTGATCGCCGTGAGCTCGCTGCGCAGCCCTTTCTGGAGATACTCGATGACTTTCTGATCGCCTTGCATGGGTCACCTCGCTGGTATTCGGTGTGCCGGCACGGAGCATGACGGCGCGTTCGTGCAAGAACCTATCGGGCCAGGCCGGCGGGGTCAACGTGGTGCTGCCGGCGCCCCGCTCGCGCCCGCATTTCCCCCCGGTTGCGCGAGCCCGTATCCTGCCCGGAGCAGGCCGCCAACAGAGCGAGCGGGGCCAACGGGCCCAGCGTGGAGCGAAATGACCGAATCCTCTTTTGTCGCACCTTTCTATTCGGTGACCGGCGATGGCGGAATCCGTGTGTCCGCCGAGCAGGGCAGCCGGTTCGCCAAGGACGTCGCCGGCGACTACAACTACATCCACGATCCCGACTCGAAGCGGTTCTGCGTCCCGGGCGATCTGCTGGCGGCCCTCGTGCTCGAGCACTACGGTCTGTCCGAGCGTATGCGCTTCGGTTTCCGCGGCATGGTGGGCGCGGATGTGGCCCTCTACTTGCCCACCGAGGCCGCCGAGGCGTTCGACGTCACCGACGCCGATGGCAAGGTCTATCTGCACGTCGAGCGCAGCGGCGCGACCCAGAGCAACCCGAACGCGGTCACCGCGTTCGTGCGCCAGTACGTCGCCCTCTCCGGCCGGACCTTCCCGCACTACCTCAAGCCGCTGATGGCCGAGCACGGGGTGATGTTCAATCCGGAGCGACCGCTGGTGATCTACGATCGCATGGAGTTCGATCTCGATCGCCTCGACTTCGGCGAGCCCGAGCTCGCATTCGACGGCGGCAGCCTCGACGCCTCGGCCAAGCGCGCCGATGTCGCCGTGCGCTTCTCCATCAGCGCCCACGGACGCCCGATCGGCAGCGCGGCCAAGCACCTCGTCATCAGCGGCCTGCGCCCTTACGACGAGGCCCAAATGGCGGCCGTGATCGAGGCCTTCAACGAGCGCAAGGCGCGCCTCGAGGCCGAGCGCTCGCAGGGCTGAGCCTGCCCGCGCCGTCGCGCCATGGCCCGCGTCGATCCGGGCGACGGCAGCGATCGGCATCCGGCGCACTGGCCCTAGCGAGCGAAGCCGGCGAGCGACGGGGCGTCGGCGAGCGCCTGGCGATCGAGCGCCACCATCTCGGCGCCCGCCTCGTCCTGCCAAAACCCGGCATACGTGAGCTGAGCGGCGAGCACGCGCCGGTCGGTGGCCCAAGGCGGCATGTGCACCGGCGGATCGACCACTCCCTCGGCGGCGAGCTGCGCCAGCAGGTCGATGTCCTCGAGCGCGAGCTTGCCCACGAGCAACAGCGGCAGCAGGTCGAGGCGGGACGCGGCGATCGCCTCTTGCAGGAAGGCGTGCACGCGTACCAGGCCCGCTAGATAGACCACGTCCTTGGTGAAGACGATTTGGCCGTCGACGCGGCCGCCGCGGAAGATGCGCTGGGTGTTGTCGAACGCCTCGTCGGCGTCGCCGGTGCGCTCGACGAAGAAGCGATACACCTCGACGAAATCGGCCCCGTCGAGGGCGTGCTCGATGGCGAGCACCCGATGGGCGAGACGCTGCAAGCGCTCGAACGATAGCCGCCCCGTGGTGTGCTCGGCGAACACGGCGAGGCCCTCCTGGGTGGCCGTGGTCCCCGGGAGCGCGCGCGCCAACAGCGGTAGCTGCGTTTGGGCGCGGCCGTTGTGCGTCGTCAGCACGTGTAGATACACCTCGTGGACGATCAACTGGGCGAGGTCGCGCTCGCTGAAGCGCGCCCGCGCGCGCACGCGCACCGTGTCGGGCCCCGCGAGGACGTTGGCCGCGAGGCCGTCGACCACGACGACCTCGGGGGCGGCGGCGCCGAACGCCTGGGCGACGGCGTCGCGCAGATGGGCGGCGAGGGCGCCGGCGTCGTAATCGGCAGTGGGCCCCGGGCCCACGGCGTCGGCGCTCAGCGAGGCCGCGGCTCGGTCGATGCGGTGGGCCAGCCGCGATGCAGCGGCACCCGGCCCCGAGGGGTCGTCGGGGGCGCCGAATAGGTGGCGCGAATGCGTGACGAATGCCGGCGTGCCCGCCGCCGCCAGCATGAGCGCGCCCGCCTCGATGGCGTCGGCCCGGCGCGCGAGCCACTGCTCGAGGGGGCCATGGGCGTGGCCCAAGTGCTTGCGCGCACGTTCGACCAGGGTGCGCACGGGGCCGTCGTCGAACGCCGGGGGTGCGACGGGCGGCAGCGCCGCGGCGCCGCGATCGAAGAAGGCTTGGCGCACCGAGGCGGACCACGAAAGGGTTTGGAGCATGCGCAGCGAGGCCGCCGCCTCGTCGAGCCAGGCTTGGACTTGCGCCAGATGCCGATTCATCGCAGGGCCTCATCTCACCTCGGCCGCCAGTATCGCAGCCGCATCGGGCTATGGCTTGGTACGGGCGAGTGTGTACGCTGCCCCCATCGTCCAATCGCTCCACGCATCGGGGAGACCCGTATGGTCGAGTCCCTGGATCGCACCCGCTCGATCGTCCATGACGCGCTGCGCGAGCAGCGCTATGCCGCGGTCGCGACCGAGACCGATGGCCAGCCCCACGCCAATCTCATGGCCTTCGTGTCCGTGGCCGAGGGCCGCGAGCTCGTCCTCGCCATGTACCGTGGCACGCGCAAGCACGCCAACGTATTGGCCAACCCGCGCGTGGCAGTGCTCATCGAGCACCAGGAGCACAAGGGGCTGCGGGCGCCGCGCCGCCTCGGGGTGATGGCCCAGGGCACGGCGGAGCCGATCGAAGGCGCCGAGATCGTCGGCGCCCGCGGGGCCTTCCTGGCCCGCCACCCCGACCTCGAGGGGCTGGCACGCGCGAGCGAGAGCGTGTTCGTGCGGGTGACGGTCGCCTGGTACCAGGTCGCCGCGGGCATCGACGACGTCGGCTGGTGCCGCGCCGCGGCCCTGGTCGGCGATCCCGAGCCCGCCGCATGAGGGTGGCTCCGACGCTCGCCGACGCCGGGACGACGCCGGGCGGGGCGTGCGCGGCGCGTGTCGCGCTCGGGGGCTCGATGGCCTGGAAGCGGCGACGACCGGCTCGATCGAGGCCCGACGGGCCGCCCTCGGATGCCCGCATGGCCCGCTAGACCGGCGGCAAGCCGGCGCCGTGGGCCTATGGGGACGCGCTGGTGGCGCCGCGGCGAGGTGGCCTCAGGCTTGGCGGGCCCGCAGGCGCCGCAGGGCGGCGTAGCGATGCAGCATCAGCGAGATGAGATAGCCCGCTAGGGCCGCCGGGACGGCGACGAGCAGACTGCCGAGGCCGACATAGGCGACGTGCATCACCGCTGTCGCCACGGTCCAAGTGAGCTCGAACAGCGACACGATCGCGTGCGTGAGCCAGCTGCCCAGCAGCGTCTCGCCGATGACGGCGTAAGCGACGTACAGCGGACCCACCGTCAGCGGATTGCTGACCCAGGAGATGAAGAACGCGGCCGGGAAGTTGGCCCGCAGCAGCAGGCAGGCCCCGAGCATCAGCACGGTCTGGATGCCCATCGTCGGTGTGAGCCCGACGAACAGACCCACCGCAATGCCGCGCGCGAGCGCGCGCCGGTGGACACTCAAGCACCCTGTGCGCCGCAAGAACCCCTCGACACGCGGGTGTCGAGCGAGCCATTCTCGCGCTCGCGTGCGCGCCTGCTGCCGATTGGGGAGGAGGCGAGCGCTCAACATCCGGATTTTCGCCTCCAAAAACGGGCCCCAGATGAGTTTACCCTTGCCCGATGGACAATACAAGCGCCATCTGTTAGTCGCGGCGCCGCGTCAGGGGGCAGCGGTACTCGTGTGCGTTGCTCTACTACTGACGCTGTCACCGGCGCTGGCCGATGGCGTGCGCGTCACCGACGCCTGGGCCCGGGCGAATGCGCCCGGGGTCGCCAAAGCGGCGGTCTATCTTACGCTGGTCAACGAGTCGACCCGCGAAGCGCGTCTGGTCGGTGTGGCGAGCTCGGCCGCCGAGCGGGTGCAGCTACACCGCACGATCGAGTCGGATGGCCAGTCGCGCATGGAGCACCAGGGCGACGGTGTGACCATCCCCGCCCGCGGCGAGCGCCGGTTCGAGCCGGGTGGGTTCCACATCATGCTGATGGGCTTGAGGCGGGACCTCGAGGCAGGCGGCGAGCTCGCGCTGACGCTCGAGCTCGCGGACGGCGGCGGGGTTCGCCTGGATGTGTCGGTCAAGCCGCTGACGTGGTCGCCCGCGAGCGAGTGACCCGAGGCGCTCAGTCCAGCGCCGCCACGACCCGGCCGTCGGGCTCGATGCGCTCGCCACGTTGACGCAGCTGCTGCCGCCGCGGCCGCGCAGCGCGTCCCGGCAGGCTGCCACCCTACGGCGGCCACGCCGTTGACCTGGGCTGCTTGCCGGACGCCTTGGGTCGATCGCAGCGGCGGGCTGAGGCCAAAGAGCAATATGCATCCGCATGCGAATGCGTCGCCGCCGCAATCCGTCGCCGGGCCTCGAGAGGTTGGCACCTTGATTGCAAATGCACTGGGCGGGGAGTCGGGCGTCCGGTGAGGGGAGTGGGCGCCATACGGCTTGCCTCCATTGCAGTGCGGTTCGGGCCGGCGCCACGCCGGCCCGATTTTTTCGGGGCCGCCCGACGCACCTGCGCCGACGACGCTCGCTCGACACCCGCCCCGATGGGCTCGTCGTGGCACACGCTCGCTGGCGAGCAAGTTTCTCCGACGGACGCCTCGCTTGCTATAGTGCCGTTGCATCGACGGAGGGGTGTCATTGCAGCGTCAACTGAGCATCATCGGTGGCGGTCTGGCTGGCTGCGAGGCCGCGTGGCAAGCGGCCGAGCGCGGGATCGCGGTGCGACTCTACGAGATGCGCCCGACGGTCGAGACCGAGGCGCACGCGAGCAGCTGGCTGGCCGAGCTGGTGTGCTCGAACTCGCTGGGCTCCGACGTCGCCGACCGGCCGTCGGGGCTGTTGAAGGCGGAGCTCCGGCGCATGGGCTCACTCCTGCTCGCGTGCGCCGATGCGACGGCGGTACCGGCGGGCAGTGCCCTGGCCGTCGACCGCGACGCCTTCGCGCAGCGCGTCACCGACACCGTCGAGGCCCATCCACGCATCGAGGTGGTGCGCGCCGAGGTCCGCGAGCTCCCCGAGACACCGACCGTGGTGGCGTCGGGGCCGCTGACCTCGCAGGCGCTCTCGGATGCCTTGGCACGCTTGTCCGGCGACGATCACCTGTTCTTCTTCGATGCAATCTCGCCCATCGTCGATGCCGAGTCGATCGACATGACGCGGGCGTTCCGCCAGTCGCGCTGGGATCGCGGTGACCAGGAGGCGGGCGACTACATCAACTGCCCCATGGATCGGGCCGAGTACGAGGCCTTCGTCGACGCGTTGCTCGAGGCCGAGCGCATCCCCCTCAAGAGCTTCGAGCAAGCGATCGAGTCGGGCGTGAAAGCGGGGCTGCACCGATTCTTCGAGGGCTGCCTGCCGATCGAGATCATCGCTTCACGCGGGCGCGAGGCCCTCGCTTACGGGCCCCTGCGGCCGGTCGGGCTGACCGATCCGCGCACCGGTGAGCGCCCCCATGCGTGCGCCCAGCTGCGCCAGGACGACCTGGCCGGCACGCTCTACAACCTGGTGGGCTTTCAGACGAACCTGACATTCCCCGAGCAGCGCCGCGTCTTGCGCATGCTGCCGGGCTTGGAGAGCGCCCGCTTCGAGCGCCTGGGCCAGATGCATCGCAACACCTTCCTGGCGGCGCCCAAGCTGCTGCGGCCGACACTGCAATTGCGGGCGCGCGACGATCTCTTCTGCGCTGGCCAGCTCACCGGGATCGAGGGCTATGCGGGCAACGTCGCCTCGGGGTTGCTGGCCGGATGGAACGCGGCGCGCCTGCTCAACGACGAGGCGCCGCTGACGCTGCCGAGCGACACCATGCTGGGGGCGCTGTGCCACTACGTCAGCCACGCCGATCCGGCCCACTTCCAGCCCATGAAATCGAACATGGGGCTGTTGCCGGCGCTGCCGCCGCCGCAGGGGCGGCGCAAGAAGCGAAAGAAGCGCGAGCGCCAGGCCGCCTATGCCGAGCGTGCGCTCACGACGCTGGAGACATTCCTGGCCCAAGCGGACCCGCTCAGCAGCGTGGCCTGACGCGCCGCGGCGTCACCCTTCACCCTTCGCCCTTCGCCCGTCGCCCGTCGCCCTCGATTCCCGCAAAGCCGGTGGGCTACCATCCGGAATATGGCGAATCATGAACTGGCATTGATCCTGGGCGTGGGCCCGGGCCTCGGTCGGGCCGTCGCCGAGCGTTGCGCGCGCGATGGTATGGCGGTCGCCATCGCCGCCCGCGACAGCGTGCGCATCGAGGGTATGCTCCCGGCCCTGGAGCAAGCCGGCGCGCCGCAAGCGCGGGCGTTCGCCTGCGACGTCAGCGGCGAGAACTTCGTCGAGGAGACGTTCCGCGAGGTCGTCGAGCACATGGGCGTGCCGCGGCTGGTCGTGTTCAATGCGGGCACGTTCGTGCGCCAGGGCATCACCGACACCGATGCCGACACCTTCGAGCGTTGCTGGCGCGTGGGCTGCATGGGCGGGTTCTTGGTCGGCCGCGCGGCCGCCCGCGACATGATGGCGAGCCGGCCGGACGCCAGCGGCAAGCGGGGCACGATCATCTTCACGGGGGCGACGGCGAGCCTGCGCGGCGGGGCCGGCTTCCACAACCTCGCGGTGGGTAAGTTCGGCTTGCGGGCGCTGGCGCAGAGCATGGCGCGCGAGCTCCAGCCCGACGGCATCCACGTCGCCCACGTGATCGTCGATGGTCAGATCCGGGCCGAGCATCGCGGCGAAGCCTACAGCGAATCCGAGCGCGGCGCCGACGCCCTGCTCCATCCCGAGGCGATCGCCGACACCTACCACCAGCTCCACCGCCAGCACCGCAGCGCCTGGACCCACGAGCTCGACCTGCGACCCTTCTGCGAGCGCTTCTAGGCGGCGGTTGATCGACGGGCCCTGGGTGCCGGCGGTTGAATGCCGGCTATTGAGCGCCGGCTATTGCTTGGGGCAGTCGACACCCGACTGCCCGACTTCCAGTGTTGCCGGTGGAGGTCGAGCGTGGGGTATTGTGAGCAAGAGCCGGCCTACGGGCGTGGACACCCGACTGCCCGGCCTACCGTGTTGCCGGTGGCGATCGGGCCTGGGCATCGCGAGCAAGAGCCGGCCTACAGCCACTGCTGGACTGGGCGTAGGCCGGTTTTTGCCCCGTGGGGCCCCCGTTCGGCCGCGATCGGCACGATCCGTATGGCACCGCGGCGTCCCGATCGGCAGAGGCAACAACCGGCGCGTGCGC
>CAYTWS010000038.1:0-9426 GCA_964442145.1 uncultured Ectothiorhodospiraceae bacterium
GCTGCTGATCTTCTTCATGGTGTCGACGACCTTCCAGAAGGAGTCGCAGCTACGCGTGCAGCTGCCCGAGGCGACCGAGCAGGCCCAGACGGACCCCACGGAGCCCGTCGAGATCACGATCAGCGCCGAGGGCCAGTTCGCCATCGGCGGCCGCAAGCTCTCGCAGAGCGATCTGGCGACGGTCATCGATGCCCTGGGGCGGGTGGTCGGCGACGATCGCGACCAGCCCATCGTCGTCCGCGCCGATTCGCGCACCCCGCACCAGGCGGTCGTTCGGGCCATGGACGCGGCCTCGAAGCTGGGACTCACCCGGCTGTCGATCGCCACCGCGCACCAATCCGACGGCAGCTCGTAGGCGCGCCGGCGGGATTCAGGAGAGGCGATGACCCAAGGCCCCGCCCCGGCCGACGCAGTCACGACATACAAGCGGCTGCTGTCGTATGTCCGCCCGCACTGGCACGTCTTCACCCTGGCGATCATCGGCTTGATCGCCTATGCCTCGACGGATGCGGCCGCCGCTGCCTTGATGCAGCCCATGCTCGATGGCGCCTTCGTCGAGAAGGATCCGGTCGTCATCCGCCTGGTCGCGTTCGCCATCATCGGCATCTTCGCGATGCGCGCGATCGCGGGCTTCGTGTCGAACTACTTCATGAGCTGGATCGGGTGGCAGGTGATCACCCGAATCCGCCAGCAGCTATTTGAGAAGCTGCTGGAGCTGCCCGCGCGCGAGTACGACCAGACGGCCTCGGGCGAGCTGATCTCCAAGCTCACCTACAACGTCCAGCAGGTCGCCAAGGCGGCGACCAATGCGGTGACCGTGGTCGTGCGCGACACGTTCACGGTGATCTTCCTCGTGGGATGGATGCTGTATCTCAACACGGGGATGGCACTGGGCGCCCTGCTGATCGCGCCCTTGGTGGGCTGGGTGATCCGCTACATCACCGTTCGCTTCCGCAAGGTCAGCCGCAAGATCCAGAACCAGATGGGCGATGTCACCCACGTCATCGAGGAGGCGGTCGAGGCCCATCGCGTGATCAAGATCTTCGGCGGGCGGGAGCAGGAGGCGCGCCACTTCGACGGGGTCAACGAGCGCATGAAGCGCTTCCGTCTGAAGATGGCGAGCACGAAGGCCGCGAGTGTGCCCGTCGTCCAGTTCCTCATCGCCATCGTGATGGCGGCCGTGGTCTATCTCGCGAGCGTGCCGTCGGTCGTCCAAGCCAACAGCGTCGGCTCGTTCGTCTCCTTTTTCACCGCGCTGTCGATGATCTTCGGGCCGATGAAGCGCCTCACCCAGGTCAACGGGCCGATTCAAACGGGGATCGCGGCGGGCCAGAGCGTCTTCGAGCTGCTCGATCGCCCGGGCGAGGAGGACAACGGCACCCGAACGATCGACCGGGCACGCGGGCACGTCGCGTACGACCGCATTTGGTTCGCCTATAGCGAAGACAAGGGCTATGTGGTGCGCGACGTCAGTATCACGATGGAGCCGGGTGAGACGGTGGCGCTGGTCGGTCGCTCGGGCAGTGGCAAGACCACGATGGCGAATCTGCTGGCGCGTTTCTACAGCCCGCAACAGGGCGCGATCTATCTCGACGGCATCGACATCCGTGAGCTCACCCTCGATAGCCTGCGCGCCCAGATCGCCTACGTGGGGCAGCACGTGACGCTGTTCAACGACACCATCGCCAACAACATCGCCTACGGGCGCCTGGGCGGTGCGACACGCGAGCAGATCATCGACGCCGCACGCGCGGCCCACGCGGCCGGATTCATCGAGGCCCTGCCCGACGGCTACGACACGCAAGTGGGCGAGAACGGGATGATGCTGTCCGGCGGGCAGCGCCAGCGCTTGGCGATCGCCCGGGCCCTGCTCAAGGACGCGCCCGTGCTCGTGCTCGACGAGGCCACCTCGGCGCTCGACACCGAGTCCGAGCGCGAGGTGCAGGCGGGGCTGGAACACCTGCTGGCCAATCGAACGACGCTGGTGATCGCCCATCGGTTGTCGACGATCGAGGGGGCCGATCGCATCGTCGTGATGCAAAACGGTTGTGTCGTCGAGCAGGGCCAGCACGCCGACTTGCTCGCGCAGGAGGGCGCCTACGCCTCGCTCTACCGGGTCCAGTTCAACGAAACGGCGCTGGAAGGCTAGGCGCTTGCTACGCCGCGGTGGCTTGAGCCGCTGGGTCGTGGGGCAGTGGCGCCGGCCCAGGTGGTGGGGGCGCTTGATCCTGGCGCCGCCGGCGCTGGTGTTCGCCGTGCTGTCCGGGGTGCGCCGGGCTTTCTACCGCCTCGGGTGGCTGGCGCGCACGCACCCCGGCGTGCCCGTCGTCGTGGTGGGCAACATCACCGTCGGCGGCAGCGGCAAGACGCCGCTGGTGGCCCATCTGGTGGCCTACTTGCAGGCACACGGCCACCGCCCCGGGGTCGTCGCTCGCGGCTACGGCGGGCAAACGGGGCCGGCGCGCCGCGTCGACGCCGATGCGGATCCGACCGACGTCGGCGACGAGGCGGTCTTGTTGGCGATCCGCTGCGGCTGCCCCGTGGCGATCGGCGCCGACCGCGTCGCCGCCGCGCGCGAGCTAGCGGGTGTCTGCGACGTCATCGTCGCCGACGACGGGCTGCAGCACTACGCGCTCGCCCGCGACATCGAGATCGCCGTGGTCGACGGCGACACGGACCTGGGCAACGGCCGCCTGCTCCCGGCGGGGCCGCTGCGCGAGCCCGTCTCGCGCCTGGCCCGTGTCGATTGGGTGGCCGTGCGCGACGGCGAGCGCCCCGGGGCCTGCCGCTTCGGTGTCCGGCTCGGGGCCCCGCGGCGCCTCGTCGACGGCGCTAGCGAGGAGGGGCTGACCGAGTGGTCGGGCCGGGTGGTCCACGCCGTCGCCGGCATCGGCGTGCCCGAGCGCTTCTTCAGCCAGCTCGAGGATGTGGGGTTGATCGTCGAGCGCCACCCGTTCGCCGACCACCATCGCTTTCGGCCGTCGGATCTGGCCTTCGGCGACGACCAACCGGTACTGATGACCGAGAAAGATGCGGTAAAGTGTCGTCGCTTCGATCACGCACGCCTGTGGTCTGTGCCCGCCGAGGTGGCCGACTTCGATGGCCTGGCCGAGCGCGTGGCCACGCGCCTGCACGAGGACTGACATGGACCGACGCTTGCTCGAGATCTTGGTCTGCCCCGCCTGCAAGGGGCGCTTGGTCTATCGCCGCCGCGACCAGGAATTCGTCTGCACCGCGGACCGCCTGGCCTTCCCGATCCGCGACGGTGTGCCCGTGATGCTCGAGGACGAGGCGCGCGCCGTATCGCTGGAGGAGGCGGAGGCACTGCGGCGCCAGCGATGAGCGGGGCATTCCGGATCGCCATCCCGGCGCGGTTTGGCTCGACGCGTTTTCCCGGCAAGCCGCTGGCCACGCTCAACGGCCGTCCCATGATCGAGCACGTCTGGCGCCGCGCGCGCGCGGCTGGTGCCGACGAGGTCGTGATCGCGACCGACGACGCCCGCATCCGCGATGCCGCCGCCGCCTTCGGCGCCCGCGTATGCACGACGCGCTCGGATCACGCCTCGGGCACGGACCGCCTCGCCGAGGTGGTCGACGCCATGGGGTGGGCCGACGACGATCGCGTCGTGAACCTCCAGGGCGACGAGCCGCTGACGCCGCCCACGGTGCTCGCGCAAGTCGCCGAGGATCTGGCCCACCATACCGATGTGCCCATGACGACGCTGGCGACGCCCATGGCCGCATCGGCGGCCGAGCAGCCCCATCTGGTCAAGGTCGTCACCGACTATGCTGGCCGTGCCCTGTACTTCTCGCGTGCGCCCATTCCGTACTGGCGCGAGGAGGTGCCGATCGCTGCCGATCCGCCGGCCTACCGCCACGTCGGTATCTACGGCTATCGGGCCGGTTTCCTGCGCACCTATGCGGCGTTGCCGCCGGCGCCGCTCGAGCGCGCCGAGCAGCTCGAGCAGTTGCGCGTGCTATGGCACGGCTATGCCATCCGGGTGGCCGAGGCGCTCGAGGTGCCCGAGGCCGGACTGGACGTGCCCGACGATGTGGCGCGGGTCGAGGCCGCGCTCGCCCGGTTCGAATGAGGAGCGCCCGATGGCGGACGACTGGGAGCTGATCGATCGCGAGATCCCGTATCAAGGCTTTTTCCGCTTGGCGCGCTATCGGCTGCGCCATCGCCGCTTCGACGGCAGCTGGAGCCCGACGCTCACACGCGAGGTCTTCGAGCGCGGCCATGCGGCCGCCGTGATGCCCTACGACGCCGCGCGCGACACGGTCGCCCTGGTCGAGCAGTTCCGCCCCGGGGCGCTCGAGGCGCCCGGTGGGCCGTGGCTGTTGGAGTTCATCGCGGGCATCATCGAGCCGGGTGAGTCGCCCGAGGCGGTGGTCCGCCGGGAGGCCGTCGAGGAGGCCGGCTGCGAGCTGGGTACGCTCGAGCCGATCGCCACCTATCTGGTCAGTCCCGGCGGGACATCGGAGACCACGGCCTTGTTCTGCGGTTCGGCCGATCTGGCCGAGGCCGGCGGGGTCCACGGACTCGCCAGCGAGGACGAGGACATCCGGGTCCACGTCGTGGCGGCGGTCGAGGCGATCGCGATGGCCGATGACGGCCGGGTCGCCAACGCCATGGGCCAGATCGGGCTGCATTGGCTCGCGCGCCATCGCCAGCGTCTCCAGCGCGCGTGGTCCGCTCAACGCTAGCGCCGAGGCCCCGCACCAAACCGATACCCGCGCACGCACGAACGCGAGCCGTACAGCGCGCCACGATCGACCGACGCGCGCATCGAGCCCACCCGGAGCAAACGAACGACAATGACGCAACCATCCGCACCGACGAGCGCAGCCGCCGGCGGCTACCGTGTACAGCGGGTCGAGCCGACGCGGCGGGTCAATGGCCTCGCCGACGACGTCATCGAGGGCTTCGCGCAGACGCCGCGCTGCCTGCCGCCGAAGTACTTCTACGACGCCGAAGGCTCGGCGCTGTTCGATCGCATCTGCGAGCTGCCCGAGTACTACCCGACGCGCACCGAGCTAGGCCTGCTCGACGCCCATGCCGATGCCGTGGTCCATGCCACGCGCCCCGATCACATCGTCGAGCTCGGCGCGGGCACGGCGCGCAAGACGGTCGCGCTGCTCGACGCCTGCGACCGGGCGGGACTGGCGCCCGTGTACTGGCCCTTCGATGTCTGCGCGAGCGTGGTCGAGTCCACCTGCGAGCGCCTGCGCCAGCGCTATCCGCGATTCGGGGTCGAGGGTTTGGTGGGCGACTACACCGCCGGCCTGGGGCGCCTACCGCGCCCGGAGGGGCGCTGCCTGTATCTGTTCCTCGGCGGCACGCTCGGCAACTTCGCCCCGCATGAGGGCCGGGAGCTGCTCGCCGAGCTGGCCGGCCGGATGGGCGCGGGCGACCACTTGCTCGTCGGCGTCGATCGGGTCAAGGATTCGGCCACGATCGAGGCGGCCTACAACGATGCGGCCGGCGTCACCGCCGCGTTCAATCGCAACGTGCTCGCCGTGATCAATCGCGAGCTCGACGGCGACTTCGAGCCGAGCGCGTTCCGCCACCGGGCGGTGTTCAACGAGCGCGACAGCCGTATCGAGATGTATCTCATCGCCGAGCGCGACCAGACGGTGCAGCTGCGCGCGATCGAGCGCGAGTACACGTTCGCCGCCGGTGAGGCCATTCTCACCGAGATCAGCCGCAAGTTCACGCCGCAGATGCTGTCGAGCGAGCTCGCCGCGGCTGGGCTGCAGGCGCAGTCGCAGTTTGTCGCCGCGGGTGACTACTTCTCGCTGACGCTGGCGCAGCGCGCCCCGGAGGCCTAACCGCAATCCCATCAAGGCACGGAGCCTGTCGACCTCTTCCTTTAAGCCTTCTCTCGATTGCGCCGACGAAGGGAAAACCCGGGGGCGTGGTGATCCGTCGGCGCGCTCATCGAATACCGGATGCGTCGCTGCGTGCCTACAATCGCAATCGGGGATCGCGCAAGGATTCCCTGGCCGGGCGTCAGATCAACAAGCGCCGGAACTCGGGATCGGTCTCGGAGGCCTCCCAGACCTCGTCGAACCACTGGCGATAGGTGCGTGCCCGCGGGCCCGCGTGGAAATCCACGGTGCCGGCGTAGTCGGCCGCGTCCGGGATCCACAGCAGGCCGCGCTCGTCGGCCAATAAGCCCGCGCTGGTCTCGTTCTGCCAGTCGGCAGCGACGCGGCGTATGCCGATGTCGCTCGTGAGCTGCTGGATGGGCTCGATCAAGCGGTGATTTGCCTTGATCGCCGGTGTGGGATCCTGGACCAGGATGCGGATGAAGCTGTAGCGGTGGCGCCGTGTGAGGGCGATCGCCGCTTGGCAGAACGCCTCGGTCGCGTACAGGCGGGTGTCGAGATTGCGGCTGAACAGGCGCAGCGAGTAGCGCGCCTGTGTGGCCAGCGCCAGTGCGGCGTCGGCGGCCTCGGCGCTGGTGCGCACGCGGTGGCTCCCGCTGGTCTCGCCCAGGACATAGCCGGCCTCGGCCGAAAAGGCGCGCTCATGGGACACCGCCACTCCCCCTCACCGTTGCCGCCGGGCCTGCCGGCAGTGTCGCGCGAACCGGTCAGTCTTGGCTACGGGCGAGCACCGCGGCCAGGCCCAGATACGTCTCCGGGGCCAGCGCGCGCAGGCGGGCCCGCCCGTCCTCGGGGATCTCGAGCGCCTCGATGAGCTCGCGGAAGGTGTCGCGATCGACCGGGCGGCCGCGCGTGAGCGCCTTGAGCTGCTCGTACGGGTTGTCCACGCCGTAGCGCCGCATCACCGTCTGGATGGGCTCGGCCAGCACCGCCCAGTTGGCCGCCAGATCCTCGGCGAGGCGCTCGTCGTCGGCCTCGAGCTTGTCCAGCCCCTTCGCCAGGGCGCGGTAGGCGATCACGCCGTGGCCGAAGCCCACGCCCAGGTTGCGCAGCACGGTGGAGTCGGTGAGGTCGCGCTGCCAGCGCGAGATGGGCAGTTTGTGCGCCAGATGATCGAACAAGGCGTTGGCCACGCCCAGGTTGCCCTCGGCGTTCTCGAAGTCGATCGGATTGACCTTGTGCGGCATCGTCGACGAGCCCACCTCGCCGGCGACCGTCCTCTGGCGGAAGTAGCCGAGCGCGACATAGCCCCAGACGTCGCGCGCCAGATCGATGAGCACCGTGTTCGCGCGCGCGATCGCGTCGAACAGCTCGGCCATGGCGTCGTGGGGCTCGATCTGCGTGGTCAGTGGATTGAAGCGGAGCCCGAGCGCGGTGACGAAGCGCTGGGCCAGCGCGGGCCAGTCCACCTCGGGGCAGGCGACCGTGTGGGCGTTGTAGTTGCCCGTGGCGCCGTTGATCTTGCCCAAAAGGGCAGTGGCGGCGATGCCCTGGCGCTGGCGCCGCAGGCGCGCGGCGACATTGGCGAACTCCTTGCCCAGCGTCGTGGGCGTGGCGGCCTGGCCGTGGGTGCGCGCGAGCATGGGGCGCTCGGCGTGCGCCGCCGCGAGGGCGTCGAGGCGCTCGACGATGGCGTCGCACCACGGTAGCAACACCTCGTCGCGGCCGGCGCGCAGCATCAAGCCGTGGGCGAGGTTGTTGATGTCCTCGGAGGTGCAGGCGAAGTGGATGAACTCCTTGAGCGGGGCGAGCTCGGCGTGCTCGTCGAAGCGCTCGCGCAGGTAGTACTCGACCGCCTTGACGTCGTGGTTGGCGCTGGCCTCGAGCGCCTTGATGCGCTGGCCGGCCGCCTCGTCGAAGCCGTCGATGAGCGCTTGCAGGAAACTGCGGGCATCGCCGCTCAGCGCGGGCAGCTCGGCGATGGCGGGCTCGTCCGACAGGGCCTCGAACCAGCGCACCTCGACGACCACCCGCGCGTGCATCAAGCCCCACTCGCTGAAGATGGGGCGCAGCTCGGCCGTCTTGTCGCCGTAGCGCCCGTCGATCGGGCCGACGGCGGTGAGCGTGCTCAGCTCCATGGGCGGGCATCCCGAGGGTCAACGCGAGCGCGCGATTGTAGCACCCGGGCCCAATCGCGCCGACCGCTGGAATCACCGCGCACGGATATAAGTGCACGCCAAGAGATCGAGGTCCACGCAAAGGCGCCAAGAACGCCGACAGATGGAGGTCCACGCAAAGACGCCAAGGACGCCAAGCTGGATCAAGAAGCACCACTCATTGCGATTCGTTGGCCCCGCCGTTCCTGGCGGATTGTTAAGCGGCAGCAAAGCGGGGCGCGGGGATCGAATATGTAAAGAGTCCAGATAACGCTCGCTGGGGCCACTCGGCAACCGCAGGCCACGGGCGGAGCGGGTACGGCGAGTAACGCGGGTGCCCTACGCCCTTCGCCTACCCTGAATACGCCGCAATGTCGACTCTGAAAAAAGGTTCTTCGCTGTCTTGGCGTTCTTTGCGCCTTTGCGTGGACCTGTCGCTGCTGGCGTGTATCGCGCACGGCGAACGCGGTTGTATCGGCCCCCTGCCCGGGCGATCATTCCGGTCCCGGTTTCGAACAAAGGATGCGCCCGCGATGTCCAGCGAGCACTACCGCACCGAGCGTGACAGCATGGGCGAGCTGCAGGTGCCCGCCGACGCCCTCTACGGGGCGCAGACCCAGCGCGCCGTGGACAACTTCCCGATCAGCGGCAGAGCGCTGCCGTTCCCCGTCATCCGGGCGATCGCGCTGATCAAGCGCGCCTGCGCACAGGTGAACAAGGAGCTCGATCTGCTCGACCCCGACGTCGCCGACGCCATCGGCCAGGCCGCCGACCGCATCTGCAGCGGTGAGCTCAACGGGCATTTCCCCGTGGACGTGTTCCAGACGGGGTCGGGCACCTCGAGCAACATGAACGCCAACGAGGTCATCGCCCGCCTGGCCAGCGACATCGCCGGTCGCGCCGTCCATCCCAACGATCACGTCAACATGGGCCAGAGCTCCAACGACGTGTTCCCCTCGGCGGTCCACGTCGCCGCGTGCCTGGCCATCCACGAGCGCTGGCTGCCGGCGTTCGATCACCTGGCCGAGACCATCGAGTCGCGCGCGCGCGAGCTCGACGCCTCGGTCAAGACGGGGCGCACGCATCTCATGGATGCCATGCCCGTGACCCTGGGCCAGGAGCTCACCGGTTGGGCCTGCCAGATCCGCGAGGCCAGCGCGCGGGTGCGCGACACCCTGCCGCGGCTCGAGGCGATCGCCCAGGGCGGCACGGCCGTGGGCACGGGGATCAATGCGCCCGAGGGCTTCGGCCCGCGCGTGGCCGCGGAGCTGCGCTCGATCACGGGGGTGGCGTTCACCAGCGCCGAGAGCTATTTCGCGCGCCAGAGCGCGCAAGACGCCGCGGTCGAGATGAGCGGCCAGTTGAAGACCGCCGCGACGGCGGTGACCAAGATCGCCAACGACCTGCGCTGGATGAACAGCGGCCCGCTGGCGGGTCT
>CAYTWS010000039.1:0-9397 GCA_964442145.1 uncultured Ectothiorhodospiraceae bacterium
CAGGAGCGTGCTCTTGCCGGAGCCGCTGGGCCCGAGCAGCACCAGCACCTCGCCGCGGCGGATCCGGTTCGAGATCCCGTTGAGCGCCCGGATGCGCCGCCCGCCGGAGGTCCGGAAGGTACGCGTCACGCCGTCGATCTCGACCATGGCCGATCCGTCGGGCTCGCCCGACCGGGTCGCTGCCGTATCCCGGCTCATGTGGTGCCCTCCCGACGAGTGCGCCCCGGCCCGCTGGGCTCGAACGGGCCGTCGAATCCGCTGCGCTCGCTGGCCTTGCTCGCTCGCCGCGAGCGCCCGGTTGGCGAGAGGCTACCACCCCGGCCGGCGGACTGTCCGGTCGGCGGGGCGAGCCAGGCGCCGCGGTCTCAGCGGGTTACAAGCACTACACGGTTTCGGACATCCTCAAGGATCTGTTCGCCAAGGGGCGCAAGTAGCACGTGCCCGCGCCGAGTGGCGCTTGCTCGAGCGCGCGCAAGCGCGGGCCATCGGGGGCGATTCCGTCGCCGCTCCCGGCGCCCGCTCGCACGTGGTCACGCGCTGGTCGGCGCGCGCACCGCACAGGCCGAAGCCGCACGACGGGCGCTCGGGCGGCGGCTCGAGCTCGAAGGCCGCCTCGGGCTCACCTCTTGCCGGCACGTCGATGCGCTGAGCGGGCTCGGCGGCGGTGCCGGCGTGGCGCCGCGATTCGAACCGGAGCGCCTCGCACAACGCGTACGCATGATGGCGCGCCTCGTCACTGTTGGGGAAACGCACCGAGATACCGCGGAGCGCCGGCAGCACGTACGGCCCGAACTCGCGGTCGCGCTGGCTCATGATCGCGTTCACCACCGGCTGGCCGCCACTGGTCACCCGAGCCACGTTGTCCTCACTTCGGCAAAAGAGGCCATGGCCTCGCTTTTGTCACTCAAAACCCGCGTCCGGCCCGCACTTGTCCGGCCGTTGGCGCGCCTGCATAATTCGATGCCCTATTGATCGGCAAGCTGGTGGCCCGTCCCCAAGCGCATGGTCGCCATGCAATGCCGCCCCTCCTGATGGAGCGACCATGTGGAGTCACACCGTCTTCCCCGCGGTCACCACGGCAGTGATCGAGTCGCTACGAGATGTACGCACACTCGAGACGCGTAGCACCTACTGGCAGGAATACATTGCCGCGGCCGCCTACGTGGCTTCCCATCTCGACACGCTCCGCTTCCCCGAGCCGCCGCGGCTCTACGTTGACCTGCACAACCGGACCATCGGTTTCATCTTTATCGAGCAATCGACTGCGGACCTTTACTACGTATATCGGAGCTAACGCCGGTGGCGGCCAAGGAAGCACATGTGTCTCTCAGGCCGGGATCACTCATCGTCCTAGGAACGGGCAACTCCGAATCCATCGCGCAATTCAACTCCAATGCGCTAATCGTCGGGCGAACCGGACGACTGCTCCTCGTCGATTGCGGCTACACGGCCAAGTACGCACTCAACAGCCTCGGCGATCTCGAACTCTCCGACATCGACGAAATCTTCATAAGCCACCTCCATGGCGACCATGCATTCGGGCTCGAGCGCTTCGCCTTTGAGTCTCGTTACAATTACCAGCGCCGCCATGGCCTCGTGCTAGAGCCGACTCTACTCGACCCGCTTTGGAACGGATTCCTCGAGACGTTCGTCGGTGTGAGCAGCGCGGGACAGCAACAATTGCGCGACTTCTTCGATATACGGCTGGTCGAGAACCACGAGTTTCGCTTCGACGGATTGACGCTCCGCACTTTCCGCACCAACCATACCAGCGGAAAGGACTGCTTCGGCCTAAGCGTTGACGACCGGCTTATCTGGACCGCCGACACGAACATACTGCCCTGGCTCAACAGCAGTAACGCGCACACGATTCTCCATGACGGAACGAGCCAGGAAGGCCACCCAGCCCACGCCACGATACCCGAGATCGATAGCTCGTACACCACGGACACGAAACGCAAAATCTGGCTGATTCACTACGATGACGACCTGATCCCGGGTCATCCGGTCATTCGGGACGAATTGGCCGGCCTCGCCCGATTCGGTATGCAGTTCGAAATTTGACCAATCGTGTCGTTTCAATATAGGTAGCCCTAGTCGGGTCACGCAGGAGCCCATATGGCATCAGCCATGCCGCCGCCATCGGCGTCTAGCAAGACCGCCCAAGTCTGCTATTTCGACTCGGCTCAATCGAAGTTCGCGGTCCTCGCCGACTCGTCCGGGGAGCTTTATTTCCTCTATTGGCGCGACCTGTTCGCGCACGACAGGATCGGCGAGGCACAGCGGGGCCAATCGCTGTCGATCGGCGTTCGATCTACGCCGGACGCGCGCACTCATAGACGATACACGCTCGAGGTCCACTCGCTCGTAACGGAGGCCCCGGCCTTTCGGCCGCCGGTTCACACGATATGCGATCGGCATTTCGATCCGGATGCCCTAGAGCGCACCGTGGGCGAGCACAGCCAGGGGATCCTGCACTTCCACTGTTGCACCTTTGACAGTGTGCGGTTGTTCGACAGGCGCTTTTCCGGCCCGATCCTGTTCACCGACTGCAACGTACACGACGACTTGCGCATTCAGCGCTGCGTATCCGATTACGACATATGGTTCGTCAACTCCGCTGTCGCATCGAACACGAGTTTCAAAGGGAGCGCCGTTCGCGACATCCACCTCGAGGGCAGCGATTTTTCGGGCCCCGGGGGCATATCCTGCCGCGGCATCGCTGCCGACAACGTGTTCGCCGACTGTAACGTCCAAGGCCCGGCCGACATGGTTTGGCTCAACGAGATCTCGGTTACGGGAACTCTCGCGCTTGCCGGGCGGTTTTGGTCGGATATCCAGATTATGGGCGACCAGGATGCGTCCCCCGCTTCGCGTCGCGCACCCGAGCGTGACGGCCTCTCGGCGGACCGGTTGGCGCGTGTGGGCCGCGTCGTGATCGGTCGGGAATTCTATCCCGCGGAACGGCTCAATCGGACCTCGGTATCGGACTCGATCATCCTCTCCGACGTCGAGGTCGGCGAGTCGCTCTCGATTGCGGAGACGTCGGTCAAGCGGCTGGAGATCGTCAATGCCCGGTTCGGCTCGTTGGTCGCGAGCGCGCTAGACGTCGCGACCATGTTCTCGGTGAACTACGCGTCGTTCGTTACCGAGGATGTTTGCTTTTCCCTGGACCAGGTCAACGTCGGCACGCACCTCACGATTCACAATGGAACGTGCTTCCATGGCTGCGTCCAGCTGGAGAGCTCGTCGGTCCATGGCCATACGGCGATCCACGACTCCGTATTCTATGACACCGCCCGCCTGTCACTCTATCGGCTGGCCTCCAGCCGGCTCGAGATCGACCCGATTTCCACCCTCTACCAGCGCGAGAGGAAGCGCCTATTCTCCGCTCCGCGGTTCGGCTTGCTCATGCGTGAATCCGCTCGCCCGCTCGATTCGGCCGGCTATAGCGGCCGGCGAAAAGAGCTCGCGTACGAATACAACATGCTTCGGTTGTGGCTTTCGGATGCCGGCCAGTTGGATCAAGAGGACGAGGCGTACGCCAACATGCGGCGCGTCGGGGAGACGTCGCTGAGCAAACGCATACTCTTCGGCCATCTTTTTGGATGGGGCGTTTTACTGACGAACATTCTCATGACGGGCCTTGGATTGATCGCGATTTTCGCGCTCGTGTTTTGGGCGGTCGCCCCCAGCTTGAGCCCGACCGGCGCCTTGACGTTGAGCGTACAAGCATTCCTCGGCGCCTTCTTCGGGGATTGGGGGAGCTACTCTCCCACCGGACACGTCGTCCACCTCGTATTGGCCGAGGCCGCGATTGGCGTGGTGACGATAACCGTTTTCGTCGGCGCGTACGTCCGCAAACTGCTTCGGTAGGATTTCACGCGGCGGGTGGGCCGCTACCGGGAGTCAACGTAGCTCCATTTTATTAAGGGGATCGTCGAGCGAGCTCACGCGAGCCCTAATGCGTGGTCGCTTTCGGTGGTTGGTTCGGTTGCGCGCAACCCGAGGCGGAAGCGGATTCGCGCCTCCATCTCCTCGGCGACCGGAATAGTCACACTGGAGGATGGCAGAGAGCGTTCAGCGGCTTTGGAATAAAGTGAGGACGTCCCTGTCGCCTCTTCGTAATAACAACCGCTTCAGCCGAGTCGAGCGTTATAACGAGCGCATACTTTAGGAGGCCAATATATACGTGGCCCCTTTACTCTGTGACGTTACTAATTAATTGAACGTATCCGGTAGTATCAAATGCACCACCGCTCTCTTTGAGGACGGCGAGGCCTTTCTTGCCATTACCGTCTAGATCTATGGGCGTTAAACTGACGGGGTTATCCGGGGCTTCGACAGGCTTTAGCGAATCAAACGTCCCGTCACCATTGCCCGTTAAAACGGTAACGGAATCGCTGCCACGATCGGCCGTTGCTATGTCGGGACTACCGTCGTCATCAAGATCTTCAACAACTATATCGGTCGCGGAAGAACCAACGGGCGTGCGATCTTTTATAGAGAATTGACCACCCCCTTGATTGACGAATGTGGCAACTTCGTTAGCATTTTGAAAAAGGGCTACCAAATCCGGCATACCGTCATTGTTTAAATCGCTACTGCGTAGCTGTTTTGGCCCCGTTGGTACGTCACTCTCTGTATAGCTATCGACTAGGACAAGAGATCCGTCGCTTTCCAGACGCATGGACGCGATGACGATCGGGCGCCCTACCTGCGCACTCTCGGTTGCTACTACTATGTCGAGTGGCCCCGAACCAGAAAATTGACCCACGGCTAAAAAGTCGTCCGAGGATACATCGTCGGGGAGGTCGGCCTCGAGTGCCGGGGTCTGGAGCCCCCCACTCCCGTTACCAAGGTAGGTAGTGAAGTTCGCATGTATGACATCCCGATTACCGTCTTGATTGACGTCCTCAATATAGGCCGCTTTACGTCCGTCAGAGAAACTGACCGTGGGACCTGAGTAGTCTGTGGACGAAAACGACTGATCTGCGTTCCCAAGAAGGGTTGTAAAGTTTGGTTGGAGCGAACCGACCAATACCAGATCGTCGTTCCCGTCCATATCGCGATCGCCCGAGGTCATGATCTTTTGGCCGGCGGTTTCTATATCCTTCGACTCAGAAAATGAACCAGCGCCTTCGCCAAAGAAGACAGTTGCGGCATGATTGAGATCGTTGGGTGTCCGAGCAATTGCCAAGTCGGTATTGCCGTCGCCGTCAAAATCACCATGGGTGATGCTGTTCACACAGCAGCCCGACTGGGCGAAATCCAGGCGGTTTGGGTCGGAAACGGTAGGATCGGAAGCCCCGTCGTCACCGCTTCCACCACCACCCCCTCCGCCACCGCAAGCGGACAGGATTAGGCCAAGGGATACGGTCAAAGAGAGTTGCTTGGAGCGTGGTGCGCTCATGAGTCGTCTCCTTCGTTAGTCTTCCCGTGCGAGTCCTGTGTTCGAGTAAGCGCGACTTGGTAGAAGCAACTTTCGTGCCTAGCATTCTCGTGACGCGAACAAGATCGATCCTCACTGGATAGCGGCGCCGTGGCGGATCATGTCGCTCATCGCGTTTCCGAGGTGACGATAAAGAGGGACGATCCCACTGACGGCAACCGTCACAACCCGACGGCCGTGGCGAACGTTCCTTGCACGCGTAGCCGTGACGGGATGCGCTCTACAGGGCCCCGGCTCGACGCCGTTTTGATACGTTGCCGGCCTGGAGGCGGTCGATCGGCGGCGCCCTTTCGCGAGATGGGGGCGATCCTCTAACTTTCCACCACCCCGGAGTCACGGGAACTGCTCATGCGCGTGGTTTGTGCCCCGGACAGCTACAAGGAGGCTTTGACCAGCCCCGAGGCGGCGGCGGCCATGGGCCGTGGCGTGCGTCGCGCCTGCCCGCGAGCGCAGGCGGATTTGTGTCCCATCGCCGACGGCGGGGAAGGCACGGTCGAGGCCCTCGTCACCGCACGAGGCGGCACGCGCCACCGCACGATCGTCACCGGGCCGCTGGGTGGGCGGGTCGAGGCCGACTGGGGCCTGCTGCCGGCGTCCGCCACGCACGGGCCGACGGCCGTTTTGGAGATGGCGGCGGCGGCCGGACTGATGCTCGTCCCGTGGGAGCGGCGCGATCCGCTTGGCGCCACCACGTACGGCGTCGGGGAGCTGGTGGCGGCGGCGCTGTCGGCGGGCGCGCAGCGCCTGCTCATCGGGATCGGCGGAAGCGCGACCTGCGACGGCGGCTGTGGCCTGGCACAGGCGCTGGGGGTGCGCTTCCTCGACGAGCACGGGCGCGAGCTCGCCGCACCGATCCGGGCGGCGGACCTGCCCCGCGTGGCCCGGATTGATGGGTCGGGTCTGGATCCGCGGTTGCGCGACGTGGCCGTGACGGTCGCCTGCGACGTCGACAATCCCCTGACCGGGGACGCCGGCGCCGCGCGGGTCTTCGCACCGCAGAAGGGCGCGGACGCCGCCGGGGTGGCGCAGCTGGAGCAGGGCCTGACCCAGCTGGCGTCCCTTTGGGCACGCGATCTGGGCCAGGATGTCGCCGGCGAGGCCGGCGCCGGTGCGGCGGGCGGGCTCGGCGGCGGCCTGCGCGCGTTCCTGGGCGCTTCCCTGGCGTCCGGCATCGGCTTGGTGCTGGAGGCGGTGGATCTCGCGGACCGGCTGGAGGGCGCCGCGCTTTGTCTCACGGGCGAGGGCCGCCTCGACGGGCAGAGCCTGGCCGGCAAGGCGGTCGGCGGCGTGGCCCGTCGCGCGCACGACAAAGGGGTCCCGACGGTCGCCCTGGTGGGCTCCGCGGCGGACGACGCGCCGCCCGCCGATGCCCTGGGGCTGGCGGGGTGGCGCGTGATCGCGCCGGACGCGGCGCCCGCCGAGTCCATCGCGCAGGCCGAGGTCTTGTTGGAGCGAGCGGCGGAGGAGATCGCGCGGCGATACCTCGGCTAGCGCGCGAGCCGCTGCGTCAGCGTGAGCGCACGGGAGCCGCTCATCGGGGTACGCGCTGCGTTTGGTGAGCGCGTTGCCCCGATCTTGGCGACGGGCCTCGTGCCGAAGCCGGTCTTTGGGCGCTCGCCTCGCGCCACGCGACGGGGCGGGGCGGCCAGTGCTATGCCAGGGACTAGTGTTAACGCGGCCGGGGAGATGCGGACGCAGCAGCCACTCGAACCTGACCCGGCGGGATCCCGAATCGACGCCGGAAGGCGTTGGCGAAATTGCTGGCGTTGGCGTAGCCGACGCGCTGCGCGACCACTCGTAGCGGCAACGCCTCGGCGGCCAAGGCGCGATAGGCCGCGTCGAGGCGGGCGTCGCGCAGGTAGGCGAAGACGGTCACCCCGAACCGCCTGCGAAAGCCGAGCTCCAGCTGGCGCTCGGACAAGCCGACGGCGGCCGCGAGCGCGGCGACCGTGGGCGGGTCGTGGAGGCGCTCCTCGATCCACGCGGCGGCCTCGCGCACGCGGCTGTCGCGGGTAGGCTGCGTCGGGCGCCAGTCGGCGGTTGCGGCCAAGCGCTCGCATTGGTGCAGCAGGACCTCGAGCACGCGGGACTCCACGAACAGGCGCTCCAGATCGCGCGCATAGGATTGCTCGAGCACTTCGCGGGCGAGTCGGCGCATGACTCGATCGTTGGGCAACGTCCGGTAGCGACACCCGCCACCGGGCGGGGATTCGTCGGTCAGCAACGCCGCCAACGCAGACGAAGGCGTTCCGCCACTGGCCGTGAGCAGGCGCTCGGGATCGACACTGTAGGCGAGCGAGCGTAGCCGTGTCCCGCCGGCAAACGCGTAATCGGCGCGTCGCACCCGCGTGCGGAACATCGCGCTGTGCTGATCATCCATGGGCTGGGGGCCGTCGGCGTCCGGCAGCTCCTGCAGGCAACGGCCTTCGACGGTGACGTAGCTCGACACCGCCTCCGGAGCCTCCTCGTCACTCGTGGTCAGCCGGGCCTCACCGTGAGTCCGGACATCGGCGGTGAACACATTGAGGCCATGACCGAGGTCCAGATGGCGGACGGCGCCGGTCAGCGAGCCCTCGTCGAGGACCAATCGGTCATCGAACGAGACCTGCGAACGCTCGCCCTCGGTCTCCAACAGCCAGCCATAGCGCATGCGACCCCCGGACGTGCTCCTGCGGGTGCTTTCTCTCGATTGGGGCCGCAACGAACGGACCAAGGTACATCGAGCTCCGCCGTACCGTGGCGGCGCCCCATGGATGACGGTCGATCGCAGGACCCGGCGCGCCGGCCCGACATCGGCACGCGGTCGCGCCGTTGAGGGCCCTGCCCGCATCGTAGCGCCGGGCTCAGCCAATCGGCCGCACCCCAGGCTCGGGCCCGGCTACCCGCGAGCGTCGATTGGCTCGTGGCAACCGCCGGGCCCTCGCCAGCCATAGCCGAGGATAGCATCGGCGCCAGAGACGGGCCCGGCGGCCGATGCAGGCTCCGCGTGCGCTGGCTAGCGTATGGCGGGCACGCAGCGGGCCCGATCGCATCGGCCAACCTGGCAATCCCCATCCCGCCGGCAGCCCATCGGCTGGAAGTCCGTCCGTTGTCCGCGGCCGGGGGCTACCCGTTCAGCCACGCTTGGGAACAATACCGTCGAGCCGATCGCGCCGGTGCCCGGTGGTAGTCTCCGCTCAGTCGATTTCCTGCTGCGGACCCATCGATGGTCCCCGCCCATGGCCGTCGTGCCATCAGCGGACGCGCTCGTCCGTGAGGCGATCTCGGCGGTAGCGACCGATGACGGGGCGGGCATCGGGTGGGGCGCATGTATCAGCGGAGGGCTCATGCCTAGATACCCATTGCAGGCGACCGCTTCGTCACGGGCTCGCAGTCCCATCTTGCTCGTCCTGGCGTTCACCACACTGGCCGCGTGTGGCGGTAGCGGTAGCGGTAGCGATGGCGGCGAGTCCACCAGCGCCGACGACAGCCCGCCCGAGGCGGTCGACGACACCGCCAGCGTGGCCGAAAGCGCCAGCGTCGCCATCGACGTGCTCGCCAACGACAGCGACCCCGATGGCAGCCTCGACCCCGCCAGCGTGACCGTCACCACGGCGCCGGCCAACGGCACCGCCAGCGTCGACACCAATACGGGCACGATCACCTACACCCCCGACACGGGCTTCAACGGCAGCGACAGCCTCGAATACACCGTCGACGACGACAGCGGCGCAACCGCCACGGCGGCCACGGTTGCCATCACGGTCGATCCCCCACCCGTGGAGGCCTCGATCGCCGCTTCCGGCGACGGCCCCATCGTGGACTTCAGCTACACGCTGCACGGCGACATCGATCACCTGACGCTGGAGGTCAATCCCGACGGCGTCTCCGGCTTCACCCGGGTCGATCTGGACCGCGACGGCGACATCGACAGCGACGACCGAATCGTGCCGGACGGCACGGACC
>CAYTWS010000040.1:0-9182 GCA_964442145.1 uncultured Ectothiorhodospiraceae bacterium
CGTTGTTCGTCGACGATAGCCCCGCGGTCCTCGAAGCGGCCGCTCGCTTCGGCCTGCCGCACATCCTGGGTATCCGGAGACCGGACTCGCGCCGGCCCCGTCGAGAGCTGGCGCCGTTCACGGCCGTCGACGACTTCGACGAGGTGGCGTCACCGCCCTCGAGCGACGCGGGCTCATGACGGGCCGCCGGCACGCGTGGCACTGACCCAGCCCTTCGCTTCGGGCAGAGGCTCGCCACATACCCGTCGCGCTGCTAGAGCTGGCCGTCTTGCTGGATGACGAAGCGCTCGCCGCGGCGCGGCAGGAACTGGTTGAGGGTCTCGGTCACCTTGGCCGGCGTGTCCTGGCGGGGGCGGAGCGCGAGATCGAGCTGGTAGGATCGGTCGGCATCGACCCGGACATTGCCCTCGAGTGCGACCTGGCCGCCGCGATTGTCGAGCTCGAGGGAGTGGCCGCCCTGCTGATCGGGCGATACGCGGCCGCGCACGCTGCCCAGCTCGAGCTGCATTGGGGCGACGATGCGTGCGGCGTCCCACTGGAACTGGCCATCGAGCCGGCGTAGCCGCCGGCCGTCGAGCGTGGCCGAATCGATGCGCGCCAGCAGCTCGCCGTCGACCGCTAGGGCGGGCAGCTGGGCGAGGGCGACCAGCGCGTTCGCCGGGCCCTCGATCTCCGTGGCGCTCAGCGCGAGCCGGCCGCTCGCGGTCACCGCGAAGTCCCCCGTGATCTGGGCCCCGCTGAGATCGAACCGGGCATTGCCGGCGAGCCGCCCGGTGAGCAGGCGCCAAGCGGTGAGGTCCCAGGACAGGTCGGTGGCCGCTTCGGGCCCGCCGAAGGCCACCCGCTCGGCCCGGCCCGACCAGATCGAGCCGGATACCCCGGCCGCCTCGATGCGATCCGGGGCGAACCAGGCGACCGCACGGGCGGCGGGAAAATGCGCCAGCGCCCCGGCGACCGCGCCCGCCAGGATCAACGCGACCAATCCGACCGTGCCGCGGCGCATCATGGATTGCGCTCCAGGGTCAGGCGCGCGTCGACCATGCCCTCGGCCTCACGCGTGATATCGGCCCGGGTGACCACGAGACCGTGCTCGGCGCGTAGCCGGCCGAGGACTCGCACCAGCGGATCGAACGGCACCTGGTCGAACTCGAGCCGGGCGCCGGCGTCGCCGTCCGATTTGAGGCTGTCGGGCTGGGGCAGCCCCGAGCCGGCCAACACCGATTCGACCGCCAGCGACGGCGGCTGGTCGCTGGAGCCGACCGCATCGACGCTGCCGCTCGCGCGCAAGGATCGGACCTCGCTGGCCGCTTCCTGCATCCAGGCGATCTGGCGCTCGAGGGTGGCCACGCGCTCCTGGCGCTGCCCGTAGGCCTCGACCGCGGGCTCGATGACCAGCACGTAGACCAGCGCGGTGATGGCGACGGTGATGCCGCCGGCGGCGGTCGCGCGCTCTCGCGGCGCCAGGCTGAGGAACCAGGCCTTCACTCGCTCGCCTCCGTCACGCGAATCGCGCCGGCCACTTGCTCGCCTTGGCGCTCGGCGCGCTCGAGCTCGGCCTCGAGGCCGTTGTTGCCCAGGCGCTCGCGCAGCCCGTCGAGGACTTGTAGGTCGCTCGCTTGCAGCTCGAACTGCAGGCGTCGATTGCGCCACCTCACGGCCTGGAGCGTGATGCCGTCAGCGCTCGCCAGGGGCTCACCGGCGCGCGCCATGAGCTCGAGGAACCCGGCTCCGTCACCGCCCTCACGCAGCGACTCCAGGCGCGTCGTCATTTGCGAGCGTGGGTTCACCACGCGCTGTACCTCGGGGAAGGTCTCACGGAAGACTTGCTCCATGCGGTCGCGCAGTTGCTGCTGGCGCTCGCCCAGCCGCGCATATTCGAGCGTGGAGCCGGTGAGCAGCAAGACGACGAAGGCGGTGGCCAGTGCCGCCGGTGCGCGCCATTGGCGTACGACCCGGCCGATGCGCTCGGTCCGGCTGTAAGGCCCCTGGCGCAGGTCGATGCCGGCCTGGGCCGGGGCGAACGCCGCCAGGGCGTCGTCGAGGTGTTGGCGCGCCTGGCCGGCGTCGACCGCCGGCTGTAGGGCCTCGGGCCAGTCGATCTCGTCCGCGCCCGTGACGCTATAGCGGTCGATCCGGTCGGGCCACGTCAGCGTCGTCACGAGCCCGGGTAGCAGCTCGGGCTCGGCGCTGAAGCCGTCGTGCTCCCCGGTGCGCACGGTGACGCGCCCGGGCTCCTCCAACACGCTCCAGCCCTGCTCCGTAGGCGCGGGTAGCGCCAGCGGCTCGGCGACGACGCTGTGCGGCTCCAGCCCGGCTTCGCGCAGCGCCGCCAAGTACGCGTCCATGCGCGCGCGCGCGATCACGGCCACGGGCCACTGGCCCTCGCTGTTGACCGGCCCCAGGGCGAAGTGGAGCGCCTCGACCTCTTGGACCAGGCGGTCCTCCAAGGCCCAGGGGATGGCCGCCGCCGCTTTCGAGCGCGCGCGCGCGGGCACTTGCACGCGCGTGATCAAGACCTCCGGCCCCGGGATGAGCAGCATCAGCCGTTGGCCGGCCAACGCCGTCGCCGCTTGTGCCAGCGTGCCCGCGCCGTCGCGGCCATCGCTAGCGCCCGGCAGGCGCCAGTGGCAGTGCTCATCGTCGGGCGTGGGCAGGCGTAACAGCGCGGTGCTGGTCAACGTAACAAGCCTCCATGGCCTAAGCGGCGGTGCCGCTCAACACGGGCGGGCCCGGCGTGCTCGTATGGACCACTGCGATGCATGCGCGTCCCGCCCTCAGTTCGGTGTCCGCGACCGCTGTAGCACGCTCGAGCGGCCCTCGTCGTCGCGGCGAAGCCAACTATAAAGCGTGTAGGTGATGGGGCCCATCTCGACGTCCACGCGAACACGGAAATGGCGCGACCCCACGGACAAGCCCTCGGCCGCGATCTCCTGGCCTTGCAGCAGCGGATGCTCGCGGAAGTCGGCGATCGTCGCAAACGGCTCGTCTCCAGCTTGGTCGTAGAGCTCCTCGGCGGCATCGGATTCGAGCCCCTCGACCACCGCTTGTAGCACCGCCGGCGTGGCCGTATTGACATTGATCGGTGTCGGCCCCGGTAGCGCGGTCACGTGCGGTGCCAGCGCCGCCCAGGCCTCGGCATCGATCCCGCGCACCAGGCGCAGCTCGCTCGCGCTGGCGATTCGGGCGTTGGCCGCGCGGTAGGGCTCGCGGCGACCCGCGTAGAAATCGTCCTCGGCACCGCGCGGGTAGGTGGTCTCGCTGTCGGCGTCGACCCAGTCGACGATCGCCTGGGCGACCCGGGGCTCGATCTCGACGGCCGCCAGCAGGCGCTCGAGCCGCGCGAGCGCGGGGGCGTTGATTTGGCCGCCGCCCGCGACGATGTTGTTGATATTGAACCGGCCCTGGGCGTCGCTGATCGCGCCGGTGACCTGGCCACCCTCGACCGGGATCGGCGGCAGATTGCGCGCCCAAGCCTCGTCGCGGGCGTCGACCTGGGCGCTGCGCTGCTCCGACTGCGCATTCGCGTCGTCGCCATTGTCGCCCCGGCCGGCGCCGTCGTCGTCGGCTCCGGGGCCGCCGCCGTCGCGGCGGTCGCGCGCCAGGATGGCGGTGGCCCACTGCTCGCCGCCGAGTGCGATCTGATGGGCTTGCTCCAGTGCCAGGCGGTTGCCCGTGCGCCGCTGGTCGAGCTGGCCCTGGCGCGTCATCTCGGCGGCGGCGATGGCCGCCAAGGCGACCACGAGCAATACGGTGATCAGTGCGACGCCGCCCTGGCGGGCCATAGTGGGCGGTGGCCTGCTAGCCATCATCGGCGTCATCGGCGTCATCGGCGTCATCGGCGTCATCGGCTTGCCCGCTGGCAGCGCCGCTGCCCGGCGCGAGCGCGACCAGGCGCCGGATCTCGCCCCAGTCGTCGAGCTCGAGGACCACCTCGATCGCGCGCGGCAGCGTCACCCGGTCGGCGCGCGGGCCCGTGTTGAGCGGCGGCCATTGGTCGCGCCATTCGCCCTGGCCGTCGAGGAAGCGCAACTCGGCCGACGCCACCTCGCCTAGGTAGACCCGCCGTGTCGGCTCCGGCGCCGGCCGGGCGTCGGGGCGCGCCTGGGCGTAGCGGCGCAAGCGCCCGTCGTCGAGGGTCCACTGCACGCGGGCCAGGGTGCTGCGCTCGAGCTCGGCCGGATTGGGCCAGCCGCCGCGCGTGAGCTCGATCAGCCCGGGCTGGCCGGGCTGGGATACCAGCGGCGCTCGCTGGGCGGGCTGGATGGCGCGCACGGGGCGGTCGAGGACGTGGCGCAGGTCGTCGGTCAGCGCACCCACGCTGCGCTGGACGGCAGCGAGGCGCTGTGACTGGCGCTCGGTCGCCGAGCGTGCGTCGAGCACGGAGAAAAGCGCGGTGTAGGCGGCCACGCCGATGACGGCGAACACCGCGAGCGCGACCAGCAGCTCCAGCAGGGTCACGCCGCTCGCTCGATGCGCGCGCGGGGACGCCGTCATGGTCGCGCCCGGTTGTCCGGCGTGCCGAGGAAGCCCGTGACCGAGGACACGGCAGGGCCGTCCTCGGTGCGCGAGACGGCGACGTCCACGCGGCGCACGGCGTCTTCCGGGGTCTCCTCGATCTCGGCGGTCCAGTACCAAGTGCGCCCGGCCATATCGGTCTCGCCCTCGCGTGTACCGACCTCGGGCCAGCCCGAGGCCAGCCGCAGGGCGGTGATGCGGTCGGCGGCGATCCAGGCGGCGAGCGTGCGGTCGCGCAGATAGCCCATGTTGTCGGCGCGCTGCGCCCCGGCCTGGACCAGCGCGGTGATGGCGACGGCGAACACCGCGAGCGCGACCAGGACCTCGATCAAGGTGAAGCCGCGGCGCCGCTGCATCACAGGCCCTGCTCGCTGAGCTCGAGCCAGCGGCTCGTGCCCGGCTCGATGATGTATTCGGTGCGCACGTCCTCGCCGATCAGGCGGATGGCAAAGCCCGGCAGGATCTCACCGCTGGCGAGGAAGAAGATTTGCGGCCGCACCGGCTCGTCGTCGCCGTCTTCGTTGCTCCGGGCGACGCCGGCGGCGGGCTCAGCGTCGTCGTTGGCGTCTTCGTCGCTCTGGGCGAGCTCGACCTCGAGGCCGTCGATATCGACCTCGAGGCGCATCCCCTGGGGCAGATCATAGGTCTGGAACAGGCGGCCCTGGTGGCGGCGCCAGCGCCCGTCGTCGAGCGCGAGGAAGCGGTAGCCGTTCGGGCCGAACAACAGCCCCAGCGACTGCGAGCGCAAGACGGCCTCCTCGCGCCCGAGGCGCATGCGCTCGAGTAAGCGCTCGGCCTCGTCCTCGAGGCGCTCGCGCTGGGAGCGGCCTTGTACCCCCAGCACCGCCATCGAGGTGAGCAAGCCGATGATCAACACGACCACCAGCAGCTCCAGCAGGGTGAAGCCGCGCTCGCCACGCGAGCCGCTGCCCCGCGTCATTGCTGGCTGTCGACGTTCCAGTTGCCGATATCGGCGTTTGGCCCCTCGCCACCGGGCGCGCCGTCGGCGCCGAGCGAATAGATATCGATTTCGCCGTGCTCGCCCGGATTCTGATACTTGTACGCGTTACCCCATGGGTCCTCGGGCAGCTGGCGCAGATAACCGCCTTCCTTGTAGTTCTCGGGCTCGGGGCCCCCGTTCGGCCTCTCCACGAGCGCCTCCAAGCCCTGCTCCGTGGTCGGATAGCGGTAGTTGTCCAGCTTGTACAAGTCGAGCGCGCTCTCGATCGCGCGGATGTCCTGTTTGACCTTGGCCTGGCGGGCCTTGGCGGGCTCGTCCATGATGCGCGGCACGACCACCGCGGCCAGGATCGCCAGGATCGCGACGACCACCATGACCTCGATGAGCGTAAAGCCTCGTCCTATCCCGCGGTGCCGTCTTGTCGCCATCGACGCTGCCTCGTCTGGTGTCACATCGGCCTCGTAATGAGGCGCTCCTCCGTCGTAAGCGCAGCAATATATCACGGTCGGATCACGCCGCGATGACGCGATTGCCGCGTTACAGGGCTTGCGTCCCCGCCCCGCCGGTCCCCGCTGTCGGTACCCGCGACGCCGCGAGTGCGAACAAGTCGGGCAGGAAGAACTCGCTGACCAGTAGCGGGGCACCGCCGAGATGGAACACCGCCCGGCGGCCCCATACGGGGGCGTTGAGCCGCGGCGGCCTGGCGATACCGGCCTGCCGCAGCGTCAGGTGGGCCAACTGGAGTGGCCCGCGCCGTGCGGTGCGGTCGCTGAACAGCAACGCCCCGAGCGGCTGCGATCCCATGCGCGCCAGCCGCTGGCGCTTGCCCCGTAGCGTGGCTGCCGGAACCACGGTACGCGCGACCACGAGCGGGCGCCCGGCGCAGTGCAGCGCGACCTCGCGCAGCAGCGCCGGCCCGGCCCGCGCCATACGCAACGCGCGTGCCTCGTCGGCTTGCGCCCCCTGGCGCGCCTCGCGTAGCACCTGGAGACCGAATCGCCCCGGGCAGATCGCGCGCACATGGCCCGTCAGTGAGCCCTCGGCGAGCAGCCAGGCCCGTTGCTCGGCGGGGATGCGGTCGCGCTGGAGCCGTGTGGCGCGGTGCCAGCGCGGCGCGCGCGCTAGGTGCGCGCGCCGAGCGTCGCGGCAGGGGCCTGCGTGATCGTGCGCATGCGTCATGTCACGCGTCCCCATAGCGCTCGCCGTCGGCGAGCCAGCGCTCGACCAGGCCGACGGCGTGATTGGGGGTTTCGCTGAGCAAGCGCGTGGCGCCGGCGCGCACGGCCGGCAGTAGATCGCCGTCGCGCGCGGGATCGGCGATACGGAAGCCGACCGCTCCGGTCTGGCGCGTACCCAGCACCTCGCCCGGGCCGCGCAGCTCGAGATCGCGCTCGGCGATGCGGAAACCGTCGCTGGTGTCGCGCAAAGTGGCAAGGCGGGCCCGCGCCGTCTCCGACAACGGCCCGTCGTAGACCAGGATGCAGACGCTGGCGTCGGCGCCGCGCCCGACCCGGCCGCGCAGTTGATGCAGTTGCGACAGCCCCAAGCGCTCGGCGTTGTCGATGACCATGAGCGAGGCATTGGCCACGTCGACGCCGACCTCGATGACGGTCGTCGCCACGAGCAAGTCGATGCGCTCCTGTTGGAAGTCGGTCATCACCGCCTCTTTATCGGCGGCCTTCAAGCGCCCGTGCACGAGCCCCACACGCAGGTCGGGCAGGGCCTCGCCCAGCGCCTCCGCCGTCTCGGCGGCGGCCTGCCCCGCTTGCGCCTCGGACGCCTCGATCAAGGGGCAAACCCAGTAGGCCTGGCCGCCCTGGCGGCAGGCCGCGCCCACGCGCTCGACCACCTCGGTGCGCCGGCCGGCCGAGACCACCGCGGTCTCGACCGGCTGGCGCCCGGGCGGTTGCTCGTCGATCACGGAGCTGTCGAGGTCGGCGTAGGCCGTCATCGCCAGGGTCCGTGGGATCGGTGTCGCCGTCATGATCAGCTGGTGCGGGACTTGGCCGGCGGCGCTGCCCTTCTCGCGCAACGCCAGACGTTGATGCACCCCGAAGCGATGCTGCTCGTCGATGACGACCAGGCCCAGGCGAGCGAAGCCGATGGCCTCCTGGAACAGCGCATGCGTGCCGACGACGATACGCGTGCCGCCGTCGGCGAGCCCTTGCGCCGCGCGCCGGCGCGCAGCGCCCGAGAGCCGCCCTGTGAGCCAGCCTACTTGGATGCCCAATGGGGCGAGCCACCGGTCGAAGCTGCGATAGTGCTGCTCCGCGAGCACCTCGGTCGGCGCCATGATGGCGACCTGGTGGCCCGCCTCGAGCGCCTGGAGCGCGGCCAGGGCCGCGACCACGGTCTTGCCCGAGCCGACGTCACCCTGGATCAGCCGCAGCATGGGCTGCGATCGGCCCAGATCGGCACCGACCTCGGCGACGACGCGCTCCTGTGCGCGCGTGAGGGCGAAGCCGAGCCCGCGGCGCAGCCCTTGGGTCAGGCGGCCGTCACCGGCGAGCGCCGGGGCGGCGAAGCTGCGCGCGCGCTCGCGCAATCGGCGCAGGCTGACGTGGTGGGCGAGCAGCTCCTCGAACGCCAGGCGCTGGCAGGCCGGATGCGTGCCCGCCAGCAGCGCGGCGACGTCGACATCGGGCGGCGGCCGATGGACCGTGCGCAGCGCGTCGGCGAGGTCGGGCATGCCCGCCGGCGTGACTACCGCGGCCAGATCCGCCAAGCCGGTGCTGGCCGCCAGCCAGTCGAGCGCCGCCGCGGTGACCCGGCGCAGCGTCGTTTGGCCGATGCCCTCGGTCGCGGGATAGACCGGCGTCAGTGTGTCCTCGACCGGCGCCGGGTGGCGGGCCTGGTAGACCCGGTACTCCGGGTGGACCATCTCGGGGCCGTCGGGGCCGCGCCGGATCTCGCCGTAGAGCCGGATACGCCGGCCCCCGATCAGCTGTCGCTGTTGGCGCTGGGTGAAGTGGAACCAGCGAAGGGTGAGCGCCCCCGTGCCGTCGTGGACGCGGGCGACGAGCGCCCGCCGGCGCCGGTGGACGATCTGGGCATGCTCGATCTCGGCATCGATCAATGCCTCGTGACCCGGCCACAAGCGCCCGATGGGCCACAGGCGCGTGCGGTCCTCGTAGCGCAGCGGCAAGTGGAACAGCGCATCGGTGACCGTACGTACGCCCAGGCGCTCGAGGCGCTCGGCCAGGCGCGGGCCGACGCCGGCGAGCGCGGTGACCGCCGGCGGCTGGGCGCCGCCGGTTGCCGCCTGGCCCTCGTGGCTGGGCGCCGCCGGCTCAGATGTCGAGCTGGACGACGGCATCCACCTCGACCGGTACACCCTTGGGCAACGCCGCGGCCCCGATGACCGCCCGCGCCGGGAACGGCTCGTCGAAGTATTCGGCCAGCACCTCGTTGACCACGGGGAAATTACCGATGTCGGTGAGATAGACGTTCACCTTGACGACTTGCTCGAGGCGGCCCCCTCCGGCCTGGACCACGGCTTGGACGTTGGCGAAGACGCGGCGGACCTTGGCGCCGATATCGCCGTCGTCGATCTCCATGGTCTCGGGTACCAGCGGGATCTGACCGGAGACGTAGAGTGTCTGGCCGGCAACAACCGCTTGTGAATAGGCGCCGATCGCTTGCGGAGCGGCGTCGGTCTGGATAATGCGTCGCGCCATGGTGTCTCTCCTCGGCGGTCGGGAAGACG
>CAYTWS010000041.1:0-8948 GCA_964442145.1 uncultured Ectothiorhodospiraceae bacterium
ATGCGGCGGCCGTCGCGCAAGGTCACCACGTCGCCATCGCCGTCGACTCGAGCACGGCGCACCGGCAGATAGGCCGGTGGCGCTTGACCGTCGCGCAGGCGGTGTCCGCCGAGCCAGAAAACGGGGACCGCCTCCGGGCGTCGCACGATCCCTTTGAGCACGAGCGCGTCCGGCCCTGTATCGGCGTCCGCCGCGCTCCCGTCGCGGGATCGGCGGGTAGCGCCGGCCGCGTCGTCGGCTCGTGCCTCCATACGCTCACGCTGCTCGGGCGTGGTGAACAGGCGCTGGTCACCGAAGCGCCCAGCGATCGCCGGCGTGGTCAGTGCGCCGGCCAGCCCCATCAGCAAGACGCCCCGGACCGCCGCGGCCGTCACGACTCGCGCTCCGCTGGCGGGCCGAGGTGAGCCGCGTACCAGCGCACGCGGCACCGCGCCCGGATGTTGGCCCGCTCGCCGTCGAGCGCGAGTGCGCCGGGCGGCCGTGTCCGCTCGAGGCGGCACGCGCGCAGGCCCATTAGACCCGGCCCCAGGCGCCCGAGCCGGCGCAGGGCCGTGATCAGCCCCCCTTCGTGGGGCGCCGCTAGGCCAACCGTCATGGGCCGAGCGGTCAGCGCGATCGTGTCGTTGGCGAGCGGCCCCTCGCTCGGGCGCACACGCGTTCGCTCGCCTGCGTCGTAGCGGATCCGGCGTGCCGGCGTCTGGCGTTCCAGGCGTGCCATCACCGCCGACCAGCCGGCGGCGTCGGTCGCACCCACCCAGCCACGCTTGCGCATCGCGCGGAATCGGGCGGCATAGCGGCGGTAGACGATGCGGTCGTCGTGGGCCGCATCCAGGCGCTTCGCGGCCTGTGCCCGCGCACGCTCGGCCGTCGCCAGTGCGTGTTGGCGTTCACGCCATTGCCCCAGTGCCCACTGCAGGGTCACTGCCAGGACGATGGCGGCCACCGCGGCAGCTACGCCGGGCCAGCGCAGCGCCCGCCAGTCGAGCTCAAGCGCCTGCATCTCGGCCCTCCCAGGTCAGCTCGAGCGTGAACGGCACGGGCGCGCGGTCATCGTCACCCGAGGCGCGTTGGCGATCCTGCGGGGCGTAAGGGGCGTCCGCGAGCGCGACGTCGGCGAGCTCGGCGTGGGCCGTGAGGTCGTCGCGCAAGGCTGCGACCCGGCGCTGGGCGCGCCAGCGCCGCCCATCGACACCGGTGACGCGTCCTTGCAGTCGAATACGGGCCCTGCGGGCGGTGCCGTCGATGGCGAGCGCTGGAGCGGCGTCGGCCTCGCCCGTGCCGGCGCTGTCCGGTGCCCCGAAGCCCACCCGCAGCGCGGCGACCTCGATCGAGGCATGGCCGTCGGCGAGCACGTCGCCCACGGCGGCCATCGCAGCGCCCGGGTCCGGCGGCGTCGCATTCGCGAGCCGACCCATACCCGCGGCAACGGCCTCGACCGTGGCCGGCTCCGGCGCCAATCGGGTGAGCGGCTCGAGCCGTTGGTGGTAGGCGGCCTGAACCCGCTCCGCGCGGGCGTTCGCTCGCGCGATAGCCCGATCGTAGGCGCGCTCGGCCCACCAGCCCGCGGGCGCCGTCATTGCGGCGGCGACGGCCATGGACGCCGCCAGCGCCCAAAGGCCGGTGCGTGTCCGGCGGGTCCACAGGTGGCGGCGCAGCTGCGGCGGGGCATAGTGGTTGGCGTGCCCCGGCGCGCGTAGCGCCAGCCGTGCGAAGACGATATCGGCGTAGGGGCTGGCCAGCTCCCCGGTGATACCGACGCGGCGTGCCACGTCGTCGGGCGCGAGCAGGCGCTCGCCCAGCAACGGCAGCGAGGCGATCGCGGCCAGGGCGGCGCCGAGCTCATCGATCGGCTCGAGCCACGCCCGCCAACGCTGCCGGTCGCGCAAACCGACCACAAGGATGTGCTCGGCGTCACGGTCGCGCCAGTGCGTACGCACCGTCCGATACGGTGTCTCGGCCAGGTAGCGCTCCGCGGCACGGCGCCGCAGCACCCCGCGCTCGCGGCGATTGGCCGGTGGGATGCGATCGTTGTGATAGGCCTCATCGGGGGCGTCGACCAGGATGTGCACCGGCACGGCCGGCGCCTGTGCGAGCCAGGCGCGATACGCCGCCAGCCCCTGGGTATCGGCATCGAACACCGCCTCGCAATGGATGGCCCGGCGCGAGCACCGATAGGCCACGGCGCGGTCACCGTCGAGGAAGAGCAGCCGGCGCATGGCTCACAGCTCCAGCGAGGTCATGGTGTCGTAGATGGGCCAGAACACCGCCAGGGCGATCCAGCCGATCAGCGCGGCCAGCACCACGGTCAACACGGGCTGGATGGCGGGCTGGAGCCGCGCGACGCGCTCACGTACCGAGCGCGCGTAGAACGAGCTGACGTTGTGCAACGCCTCGTCGAGTGCGCCGGTGGTCTCACCGACGCGCATCATGCGCACCACGAACGGTGGGAACACGGCCGCAGCGGCGAACGCCTCACTGAGGCTGTCACCGGCCTCGACACGCGCCCGGGCCCGAGCGATCCCGTCCTCGAGCACGGCGTTGGCGGCCAGCGATTCGGCCAGACGAAGGGCCTCGAGGATCGCCACCCCAGCGCTATACATCAGTGCCAGTCCGTGCGCCAAGCGCGCCAGACGCAGCCGCAACGCCAGCTCGCCGAACAGCCACACACCGAGCTTGCACGCGTCCCAGCGGTAGCGGCACCAGGGGCTGCACCGCACCAGCCAACGCAGCGTGAGCCCGAGACCGACGGCCGCCACGGCGATGAGCCAACCCCAGTGCACGAGGGCGTTGGACACCGCGATGAGGGCCTGGGTATACCACGGTAGCGCGGCGTCCATGGCCTCGATGAAGCGGGTGAGCTTGGGCACGAGGAAGACCATCAGGAACGCGGCGGTGGCGCCGATCACGGCGACGACGATCAACGGATAGATCATGACCTGGCGGGTCGCCGCTGCGATCTCGTCGTGCCAACGCAGGGCGTCGGTGAGCTCGCGCAGCACCGTGGGCAGGCGGCCGCTGTCCTCGCCCATACGGACCATCGCCACGTAGACCGCGCTGAAGCGATTGGGGAACGCCGCCAGCGCCTGCGACAAGGTGGCACCGCCTTCGATCGAGGCGACCAGATCGGCCACCACGTCGCGCCACTGCGGATCCTCGAACGTGATCGCCAGATCCTCCAAGGCCTCGACCAAGGGCACACCGGCGCGCACGAGCTGCTCGAGGTGTGCCGTAAAGCCCATCAGCTGGGCTCTGGTGTGGCGCCGCCGACAATGCAGCCAGCGCGGCGCGCGCCGGCAGGCGAGCAGGTGGGCTCCCGTACGCTCGAGGCGGCGCTCGAGATCGCCCGGGTCTTGGGCCTCCATCGATCCCCGCAAGCGCCGGCCTGCGGCGTCGATGGCCTTGTAGCGATAGGTGGCCATCCCTGGTCCTCCGCTGATTAGGCGCCGTTGGTCAGATCGACCACCCGGGCCACCTCGGCCAGCGCGGTATCGCCGGCGGCGACGTGGCGCAGCCCATCGGCTGCCAACGAGCGCATCCCTTGGGCGCGCGCGGTCTCGGCCAACTCGCGGCGCCCCGCCCGGCGCGCGATTCCGTCGGCGAGCTCGGCATCGATGGCAACGAGCTCAGCGATGGCGAAGCGCCCGCGGTAGCCGCGATACGCGCAGGCGGCGCAGCCGACTGGGCGATAGAAGGTAGCGCCCGTGCTGTCGTCGATGCCCATGAGGCGGCGCTCGAACGCCGAGGGCGCATCGGATACCTTGCAGGCATCGCACAAGCGGCGCACGAGGCGCTGGCCCATGACGCCGATGGTGTGGCCGGCGAGCACATCGGGCGGGATACCCAGGTCGGCGAGCCGCGCCACGGCGGCGAGCGCCGAGTTGGTGTGCAGGGTCGAGTACACTTGGTGCCCCGTCATCGCCGCGCGGAACGCCATCGTCGCGGTGGCCTCGTCGCGGATCTCGCCGACGAGCATGACGTCGGGATCCTGGCGCATCAGGTGGCGGATGCCGCTGGCGAAATCGAGCCCGGCGGCCTCGTTGACCGCGCTCTGGCGCACGCGCGGCACGGGGTACTCCACCGGATCCTCCAGCGTGACCGTGTTGACCGCCTCGTGATCGAGCTCCGCCAGCAGCGAGTACAGCGTGGTCGTCTTGCCGCTGCCGGTCGGCCCGGTCACGAGGATCAAGCCCTCGGGCCGCGCGCGCATCCAGGCGAGCGCCTCGCGTGTGGCCGGGTCCAGGCCGAGCGCGTCCAATGAGCGGATCCCCTTCTGGCGGTCGAGGATGCGCAGGACGATGTTCTCGCCATGGATGGTGGCCACCACCGATACACGGAAATCGATGCTGTGGCCGCCGACGGTGAGGGTGGTGCGCCCGTCCTGCGGCGCACGGGTCTCGGCGATGTCGAGATCGGCCAACACCTTCAGGCGCACGCTCATGGGCGGCCAATGCTGCGCATGCAGGCTGCGCACCTGGCGCAATACGCCGTCGATGCGGTAGCGGATGCGGACGAAGCCGCGCTCGGGCTCGAAGTGCACATCCGAGGCCTGTCGTTTGACGGCATCGGCGAGGATGGCATCGATCAAGCGGACCACGGGCTGGCCGTACTCGCGCGCCTCGGCCGAGCGGGCGGCGCCCGCCGATGGCCCCGCTTCGAGCTCCTCGAGGATGGCGTCGACCGAGAGCTCGTAGCCGTAGAAGCGATCGATGGCGGCCTCGATCTCGCGCTCACCGGCGAGCAGCGGGTCGATGGTCACACTCGAGCCGAGCCGGGCGCGCAGGCGATCGAGTTGGACCAAGTCGCTGGGGTCCGCCATCGCCAGTGTCAGCCGCGGCGGGTCAGCGGCGTAGTGCACGGGCACGACACCGAGAGCACGCGCGTCATCCTTGGGCAGGCACTGCAGTGCCGCCGGGTCGGGCACGGCGCCAGCGAGGTCGATACTCGCCTGACCGAGCACGTCGCCGAGGTGCTGGCGCAGCACGGACTCGGCGACGAAGCCCAACCGGATGAGCACGCGCTCGAGCTTGTCGCCCCGGGTCTGCTGCTCGGTCCGAGCGATTCGCAGCTGGTCCGCGCTCACCGCGCCCGATCGATAGAGACGCTCGGTGAGACGCTGTTCGGGCTCGCTGGGTGTCACGATCGCCTCCTTGCCGTGATCGTTGTCAGTGCCTCAACGCCACTGCGCCCGCGCCTGGACGGCATACAGGCCCGTCACGGTCCGGTCTCCTCGTCAGCGGCGGGGCCGGCCGCCTCACCGTCGGGCAGATAGCGCTGGTAGCCGTCGTAGTCGCCCTCGAGGCTCGCATTGCGCACGATCTTGGGCCGCAGAAAAATGATCAGCTCGCTCTTGTCGACCCGGTCGTCGCGGTAGGTGAAGAGATTGCCGATGATGGGCAATCGGCCGAGTAACGGGACGCTGCGCTCACTGTCGTCGATCGAGTCCTGCATGAGGCCGCCGATGACGGCGACCTGGCCCGAGCGTACGCGCAACAGCGACTCCATCTCGCGCACTTGGATCTCGGGGATGCGATTCTGCACGCCGGCCTCGACGAGCTCGGGATTGGGATCATTGCGAAAGCCAAGGACGCGCGACACCGAGGGCCGTACATTGAGCAACACCTCCTCGCTCTTGCCGATGTAGGGCGTGACCGTCATCACGAGCCCCACCGGCACCGTTTTGACCTCCGTCTCGAAGGTCGTGTTGATGGTCTCGGCGTTGGTCGTCTCTTGGACATCGACGGTGAAGTAGACTCGGTTGTCGACCACCTTGAGGATGGCGAGCTGGTTGTTGAGCGCGCTGATCTTCGGGCTGGAGACCACACTGACATCGCCGAAGCGTCGGAGTAGCTTGATGGTGCTCTGCAGGCTGCCCTCGCCGGTGTCGGGGTCCTGGTAGCCGATGGTGGCGGCCGCCTCGCCCGGGCTCGCGGGGTCGGGCACATTGAACGCCCCGCCCAGGGCGTTACCGGTGAGGTTTTGCACCAGGTCGAGGCCGTCGGCTTGCTCGGCGAGCACGGCCCAATCGACGCCCGACTGATGGCGCGCGTCGAGGCGGACCTCGACCACGGTCGCCTCGATGAACACTTGGCGGCGGGCACTGGCAACGACGCGCTCGATGTAGTGCTGGACTCGTTCGTGCTGGGCTTGGGTGGCGCGCACCGTGACATAGCCGGCCTCACGGTTGAGCATCACGTAGCGTGGACCACGGCCCGCATCCAACTCGCCCTCGGCGCCGACGAGGGCGGCCAGATTGCGTTCGAGGCTGTCCCAGAAGTGGTTACGCGTCTCGTTCGACACGCTCGTGCGCGAGCTATTCGAGCCGGCACCGGCCGCGCTCGGGTCCTGCGCATTGTCGCCGAATCCCGTCGAGCCGACGTGCGTGGCCGTGTCCACACTGCTGCGGGCTTGCCGGGTCATGTCGACGTAAGGGACCTCGTAGGTCTTGGGGTAGGGCTCGTCGGGGGCGATGCGAAGATGGTCGTCGTCGAGGCGATAGCGTAGCGGCACCTGCTCGGCGATACGCTCGAGCAGCCGCGGCAGGGTCTCGTCGACGGCGTTGAGCGTGATCGGTGTGTCGAACGTGCCCGCGATGTCGAGCTCGAGCTCGGCGTCGCGCGCGAGCGCGAAGAGCACCTCCTGGGCCGGCACCTGCTCGACCGTAACCGTGTAGCGTTGTGGCGGGGCTGGATGCTTGTCCCGGGCGCCACGCTCGGCGCGGTCACCGGGCGCGCCCGCGGTGGACGCCTCCTGACCGGCCGAGACCGCCTCGCCTTGATCGATATGGCGGGCGGCGCCGTCGCCGGTTTCGTGCGCGAGCGAGTGAGCGGCGTCCGCGCCGATCTCGGGGCCTCGGCTCGGGCTGCAGGCCGCCGCGAGGATGGCGAGCGCTAGGCCGACGACGCCGATTCCGTGGCGTAGGCTTCGTTCCATGGTTCGAACCTTCCTGGTTGCATCGTGCTGCGCTCAGCGCGTACGCCACTCCCATGGCGTATCGGTGCCGTACCGCCTCGGGGCTGGTAACGCGGCAGCGTAGCGTGTCTCGGCGCGCGAGGCAGCCGGCACGGCATCGTGTATTACGCGAAGCGTTTACAGAGCGAGGGAAAGTCGCCGCTCGCGTGCGGGAGACCGCGCTGTGGGCGCGACGGACGGCGTGCGGTACATCCCTTACCCCGTGATGCTTGCGCCGGCTGGCCGCTCGGCGATCCTACCGCTGCGGCTCAGCCGCGCCCTCCCTTGAGGCGCTCGATCTTACTATACAGCGTCGTGCGGTTCACGTTCAAAAGCTTCGCCGCGTGGCTGAAATTGCCGTCGCTCAGGTCCTGGGCCGCATCGATGAAGCGGCGCTCGACCTCGGCGAGGTGCTCGTCCAGATCGAACTCGTCTTGCTCGAGCCGCGCGCGCACCGCCTCGGCCCCCGGTACCAAGCCGTCGCTGCCGGCGCCGGCGGCGCGCCTCTGGACGGTGGGATCGAGCTCGGCCTCGAGGCGCTGGGCGTCGATCGACTGGCCCGGGTATTTCGTGCCCAGCCGGATCACGATGTTGCGTAGCTCGCGCACGTTGCCGGGGAACGGATACGACAGCCACAGCGAGCGCGCGTCCTCGTCGAGGCTGAACGGCGGCACCGTCCCGGCATAGACCTGCTGGAAGTGCTCGAGGAGCTGCAGCGGGTCGTCGCCGCGCTCGCGCAACGGCGGCACATGGATGGGCAGGATGCCCAAGCGGTAGTACAAGTCCTGGCGGAAGGACCCAGCATCGACCTCGCGTGCGATATTCTTGTTGGTCGCGGCGATCAGGCGCGCCTGGGCCTGGCGCGGCCGGGTCTCGCCCACGCGATAGTACTCACCCAACTCGATGACGCGCAGCAGGCGCGTCTGCAGATCCATCGGCATCTCGCCGATCTCGTCGAGCAGCAGCGTGCCCTCGCCCGCCTCCTCGAAGAAGCCGGGCCGCGCCTGGGTCGCGCCGGTGAAGGCGCCTTTGGCGTGGCCGAAGAGCTGAGCCTCGAGCAGAGTATCGGTGAACGCGGCGCAGTTGACCGCGACGAACGGTTTGGGCGCGCGGGCGCTGGCGTCGTGGAGCTGGCGCGCGACGAGCTCCTTGCCCGTGCCCGATTCGCCCTCGATGAGCACGGGGAACGGCGCGTCCGCAAATTGCTGGATCTGCTGGCGCAGCGCCTCGAGGGCGGCGCTTGCCCCCAGCATCACGGCCTCACTGGCCTGCTCGGACGCGTCCTCCTCGGCGCGTAGGAGCATGAGCTGGTGATTCAGCCGGGTCTGCAGCAGATCGGGATCGCATGGCTTCGGGATGAAGTCGGCGACACCCAGGGTAAAGGCGTGGCGCAGGCTATCCGGCTCATCCTGGCCCGACAGCGCCAGCACCCGCATACGTGGATTGTGCGCCAGCAGCTCGGGGATGAGCGCGTAGCCCTCGGACGGGTTGTGTGGGTAGGGCGGCAGGCCGAGGTCGACCAACGCCAGCGACGGCGGCGTCTCGCGTTGTTGCAACAACTCGACCGTTTCGCGGCGCGATTCGGCGAGCTGGACGTCGAAATGGGGGCTGAGCGTGTGCCCGAGGCTATCGCGGATCAGCGGATCGTCATCGACCAGCAACAGGGTCGGCTTGTCCTCCGGCCCGCTCGCGGCATCCTCGGCCATTCGCGCCACCTCCTGCGCTCGTGAGGCCGCCCTGGGCTGCAATGACTGCCGGGGCGCCTGTCGGTCGACCGTCGATTATTCGACGTATGACGAAGCGAGGCAAGAGTGGGGAGTCGAAATTTCGTCGCTAGCCGGACTGCTTGGGACGCCAATAGCGTCGACTTCCGCGAGAGCGTCTACGCCGGAGCCGGGGGTCGACACGCGAGCGCCTGCGGTATGCGCGAGCTCGATCTAACGGGTGCGCCGGAAGTGGATCCAGTTCGCGTTGCCCCCGAAGATGCCGAAGGTCACGCG
>CAYTWS010000042.1:0-8841 GCA_964442145.1 uncultured Ectothiorhodospiraceae bacterium
GGCCGAATGGTAAGGAGACACGGATCGATCTCAATCGTTATCGCGAGCGAGTGAAGATAACCCATCCGGACGGAGGCACGGAGAGCTACAGCTACAACGATTACGGCCAGGTTACGCGGTACGAGGACGAAAGAGGCGTCGTCACTCACAAGACCTACGACGACAATGGCAATCTCATCCGCAAGGTGGAGGCGAAAGGAGAGCCGGCGGAACGGGTGATCGAGTACGAATACGACCAGTACGGGCAGCGCACGCTGCGGCGTCTGGTCGGAGACGGCGACACGCAAACGGCGGTGACGACCTGGACGTACGACGCGTATGGCAATGTGCGCACGATCACGGATCCGAAAGGCAACAACCGGTCGTTCACGGACCACAACGCGCGCGGCGATGTGCTGGCCGCTCCCGACCGGGCCGGCGAGGATTGGCAGGCGACCTACGACGCCGCAGGGAACCAGTTGACGGCTGTCGATCCGGCCGGCAACAGCGTCACATGGGAATACAACGACGCGGGTGACAAGATTGCCCGAACCGATCGTCGCGGTAACCGCGTGGAATGGACGTATGGCGAAGCCGGTCTGCTCACCTCGGTTAGTGGCGCGGGCGTGGTGGACCGGGACTTCGTTTACGGGGATCACCGCCAGGTGACGAAGGTCACGGACGCCGACGGTGTGACCGAGACATTCCGCTATGACGAGGCGGGCCGGTTGGCGGCGCAAGTGAGCTCGGCAGGTATCGAGACGAAGCTCGAATATGGCGATGAGGCGGCCGGCGCGGGCCCATATGACGTCGCCCGCGTGCAAGCGCCGCGGCGCACGATCGAGTACAAGTACGATGCTCGCGGTCGACGCACGGCCGTGCTGGTCAACGGGGATGACGGGACGAGCGAGACCACGCGCTACGAGTATGGTCCCACGGGGGAATTGGCCTCGGTGACGCATCCTGGCGAGCGGGTAACGGCCTATGGATATGATGCATTGGGCCGGCGGACGTCGGTGACCGATCCGCTCGGCAATACGGCGGAGCTGGCCTACGACGACCGCGGTAATGTAACGGAAGTGGTCGGCAAGGACGGTAGCGTGACCGCGACCTATGGCTATAACGAGCGCGGCCTGTTGGTCACGGAGACGCGCACGGGCGGCGGGACGTTCGAGCATGCCTATAGTGCCCGTGCCCAGCGAACCGAAACCGTCGATGGCAAGGGCCAGGTCAAGCGCACGAGCTACAACGCGGCGGGAATGCCGGTGGCGCATAGGTATTACGAGACGGAGGCGGCCGCGAGCGCGGGTACCGAGGCCCGCTCGACCACATTCGACAGAGGCCCCGGCGGCGAGCTGATGGGATACGCCGACGGTACTACCAGTGGTGACTACCAGCGCGACGCGGCCGGGCGTGTGACCAGCCTGGCGGTGGATTACGGTCCAGCGTCACTCGGGTATCAGCGAACCTATACGCAGGCGGGGCGGCTCAAATCCGTGACCGGGCCGGATGGAGGGACCGTGACCTATCACTACGACGGCTCCGGACGGATCGAGTCGGTGGAGGAGCCCAGCGGCGCCTCCGTATCGATCGACTACGCGGGGGATACCGGACGGCCCGCCAGGATGATCATGCCCGGCGGCGCGCGCACGCGCGCACGCCCTGACGGGCTCGGCCGCATCCAACGGATCAGTGCCGTCGATCCGGCCGGCAACCTGATTGCCGAGCGGGCATATACGTTCAATCCATCCGGTAAGATCGCACAGATCCAGTCGCTCGACGGGATGCGGCAATACGGCTATGACGGAGCCGGCCGTCTGACGTCGGCGAGCCACCCCGACGGCGACGACGAAACGTTCAGCTACGACGCGTCGGGGAACCGGCTGACAAGCGCGGACACGACCACGCAATGGCAATACGGGCCGGGTGACCAGCTCCAAGGCTATGACGACACCTCCTATTCCTACGACGGCAATGGCGCGGTCACGAGCAAGCTGACGCCGGCGGGGGAGACCACCTTCGAGCGGGGGCCGCGGCGCCGGTTGCAGCGTGTTGAGACCCCCGGTGGCACCGTCCAGGAGAATGGCTACGATCCGAAGGGCCGGCGCGTGGTCAAGCAAGTCGACGGTGAGACGGTGTACATGCTGTACGGACCGGAGGGCCTGCTGGCAGAGGCCGATGAGTCGGGCAATGTCGAACGGCGTTTCACTTGGCTGCCGGATGGACCGTGGGGAACGGACCCGCTGGCCATGCACCGCAACGGCTCGACGTATTACTACGTCAACGATCACCTGGGAACGCCGCAGGCGATGATCGACCGCAGCGGCGCCACGGTCTGGTCGGCGGACTATTCGGCGTTCGGCGAGACGCAGGTCACCGACGCCGGTGTCACGAATCCTATTCGCTTCGCGGGTCAGTACGAGGACAGCGCGATCGGGCTCCATCAAAACTGGCGCCGTAACTATCATCCGGGGATCGGCCGCTACGGCAGCCACGATCCGCGCGGGGTGCAGGCGGGCTTGAATCTGTATCGATATGCGGCGAACGATCCGGTGCAAAATATCGATCCCAGAGGCGAGTTCGTGATCAGCGGGAGCGTGGCGGCCGCGTGCGGGATCGGCGCAGCGGTCGGCGGGGCCTGGGAGTTTGGCCGCTCCTTTTTAAAAGAGGGCAGCAGCTTCACTACGGCGGCCGGGCAGGCCGCGCGAGGGGCCGTGCAGGGCGCGGCGGCCACGTGTGCGCCGACTAGGGCGCTAAAGTGCGCGATCGGTGCAGCGGGCTCAATCGCGCGGGACATGATCAACTGCCGGGTGCCGCAGCCAGTCAATGCGGCGGCGGGTTGTGCACTGGGGGCGGTGCCCGGCGGGGGGCCTTCGGGTGTGTCAAGCGCTCGCGAGGCTGCGACGAGTGCTGGCCAGGAAGCCGCTAGTCGAGTGGGATTCGATACGGCGTTCTATGGGCTCCTCTAGTGAGGACACGTGAGGCGCCGTAGCCGCCCCCGTGGGAGCGGTGCGGGTGAACGAGGAGACCGCTAACTGAGGACGGCCGAAGAGAGGTGCGGTGAACTGGCAGAAGATAGGCATGCGGGCGTTCGCTGGGGTGTGTTTCGCCCATGCTGCTTATGGATTGATCACGGGGACGTTGCGCTTCCCGGGTGGTCAAGGCGCACCGACCGGCGGCGGGTGGGTGACGCTGAGTGACGACCCCGGCGCATTCTGGTTCGTGATGGCCGGCTCCGTGATCTTCGGCATCTGCGCTCTCGTCGCGAAGTTCGACGATTGAGGGCCTCGTATCGGTGCGCTCGCGCGGTGTCCACCGTGGCCGAGAGGGGTGTGAAGGCCGGCGGCGGCGGATAGACAACGAGGCGGGCGGTGTGGCGTAGGCGGAGGACGCGCCGCCGGCCGCCGCTCGTGCGTGGGGGGCGGGGCCGTGCGCTATGCGGGGGCTTTGCCGTTTGATCGCGCTGGGCGACGCAGGTATCCTTGCGCGCCTTCATGCTTGAGGGATCGCACGGCATGCGCCGAGCGTTCGTCGCGGGTAACTGGAAGCTCAACGGCTCGTGGGCGCAAGCGGCGCGCCTGGCCGAGACGATCGCCGATGGCGCGCCCTCGGCGGGCGCTCTCGATGTCGTCGTTTGCCCGACCTTCGTTCACCTCCCCCTGGTTGTGGAGCGGGTGGGCGGCACGCGGGTCGCCGTGGCGGGCCAGGACGCCTCCGACGAGATCGAGGGGGCGTTCACGGGCGAGGTCGCGGCATGGATGCTCGCCGAGCTCGGCTGCCGCTATACGATCGTGGGCCACTCCGAGCGCCGCGCCCGCCACGGCGAGTCGAGCGAGGGCGTGGCGGCGAAGGCGCGCGCGGCGATCGAGGCGGGGGTGACCCCCATTGTCTGCGTAGGCGAATCGCTGGCCGAGCGCGACAGCGGCCGCACCGATGCGGTGGTCTCGGCGCAGCTCGAGCCCGTGCTCGCGCTGGGTGCCGACCGCCTAGACGGCGTGGTCATCGCCTACGAGCCCGTATGGGCGATCGGCACGGGCCGTGCGGCGACGGCCGAGCAGGCGCAAGCGGTGCATGCGGCGATCCGCGCGCAGATCGCGGCCGTCGATAGCGGCTTGGCCGAGCGCACGCGCGTCATCTACGGCGGCAGCGTCAAGCCGGACAACGCGGGCGAGCTGTTCGCCCAGCCCGACATCGACGGTGCATTGGTCGGCGGGGCGTCGCTGGACGCCGACAAATTCCTGGCGATCTGCCGCGCAGCATCGCCCGAGTAAGCGGTTTCGGAATCTATGGAAACGATCGTACTGGTCTTGCACGTCCTGTTGGCCTTGGGATTGATCGGGCTCGTCCTTATCCAGCAAGGTAAGGGCGCGGATGCCGGGGCTGCCTTCGGTAGTGGCTCATCCGGCACGGTCTTCGGCCCGGCGGGGTCGGGGTCGTTCCTGACGCGGCTGACGACCACCTGTGCCACACTGTTCTTCGTGACGAGTCTCACCCTCGCCGTCATGGCGGCGAATCGGGGGGACACGAGCGACAGCGTCGTCGACCAGGGGCCGTCCAATGCCGAGCAGGAGGCGGCGTCGGGTAGCGGTGATACGCCCGAAGAGGAATCGGTGCCGGTCGAAGGTGGCGGCGGCGAGGGCGATCTGCCGCCGGTGGAGCAATAGGCCGCGGGCGCGTGGCCCGAGAATCGAACGATGCCGACGTGGCGGAAATGGTAGACGCGCTATCTTGAGGGGGTAGTGGCCACTTTGGCCGTCCCGGTTCGAGTCCGGGCGTCGGCACCATACAGGCGAGCCCGCCTGGGCGGTTCGGAACAATGACCGGGCCGTGCAGGCGGGCTCTTTTGTGGTAGCCTATTGCCGCGCGAGGGCCGGTGCAGCATAGCTCCGCTGTGGCCGTTTCCGTCCGATCCTGTGGGCCCACTCGCGGGGCTCGCTCGAGTGCGGGGTTGAGCATGATCGAGAACTACGTCCCGATCCTCGTATTCCTGTTCATTGGCCTGCTGGTGGGCCTCATCACGCTGGTGCTAGGGCGTATCATCGGCCCGTACCGGCCCGATGCCGAGAAGACCTCGCCCTATGAGTGCGGCTTCGAGGCGTTCGAGGACTCGCGCATGAAGTTCGACGTGCGCTATTACCTCGTGGCGATCCTGTTCATCATCTTCGATCTAGAGATCGCGTTCCTGTTCCCTTGGGCGGTCGTGCTCGACGAGATCGCGTTGTCGGCGTTCCTCGCGATGGCGTTGTTCTTGGGGCTGTTGGTCATCGGCTTCATCTACGAGTGGAAGAAGGGGGCCCTGGAATGGGAATAGAAGGCGTTCTCGAGAAGGGCTTCGTCACCACCTCTGCGGATAAGGTGCTCAACTGGGCGCGCACGGGGTCGCTGTGGCCCATGACGTTCGGCCTGGCCTGCTGCGCCGTGGAGATGATGCACACGGGGGCGGCGCGCTACGACATGGACCGCTTCGGGATGATCTTCCGGCCCAGCCCGCGCCAATCCGACGTCATGATCGTGGCGGGCACGCTGTGCAACAAGATGGCGCCCGCGTTGCGCAAGGTCTATGACCAGATGGCCGAGCCCCGCTGGGTGATCTCGATGGGCTCGTGCGCCAATGGCGGCGGCTACTACCACTACTCGTACTCGGTCGTGCGCGGCTGCGACCGCATCGTGCCGGTCGATATCTATGTCCCGGGCTGCCCGCCGACCGCCGAGGCACTGCTCTACGGGGTGCTGCAGCTGCAGAAGAAGATCCGGCGCACCGAGACGATTGCCCGCTAGGGCCGCCCTGGCGGGCGACGAAGGGGGAGCGTGATGAGTCAACGCGCGCGCGCGCTCGCAGAGGCGCTGTCGGAGCGCTTCGCCGGTGTCATCGGCGAATGCGCGTTCGGGCGTGACGATACCACCCAGATCGTGGTGCCTGCGGACCGGTTGCATGATGTGGCGCAGACGTTGCGCGACGAGGAGCCGTTCCGGTTCGAGCAGCTCACCGACCTCTGCGGCGTCGATTATCTCAACTACGGTGTCGACGAGTGGGCCCGCGGTGACGACAGTCCCAGCGGCTATTCGCGCGGCGTCGAGGACACTGGCACGACGGGCCGACTGCACTTCGGCGACGAGATGCCGGGGAGCGGCCTGTCGACACCGCGCTTCGCCGCGGTCATCCATCTGCTGTCGTATAGCAACAATCAGCGCGTGCGCATCCGCTGCTACGCGCCCGACGACGCCGCGCCGGTGCTGCCCACCCTCACCGATATCTGGCCCGGGTCGAATTGGTTCGAGCGTGAGGCGTTCGATCTGTTCGGGATCCTCTTCGACGGCCATCCCGATCTGCGGCGCATCCTCACCGACTACGGTTTCGTGGGCCATCCGTTCCGCAAGGATTTCCCGCTGGTCGGCAACGTCGAGATGCGTTTCGATCCCGAGCGTCAGCGCGTCGTCTACGAGCCGGTGAGCATCGAGCCGCGCGTGCTCGTGCCCAAGACGATCCGCGACGACAACCGCTACGCCCAGCCCGAGCAAGAGGGCGACGGCAATGCCTGAGATACAGAATTTCACCCTGAATTTCGGACCGCAGCACCCGGCGGCCCACGGCGTGCTGCGGATGGTGCTGGAGATGGACGGCGAGGTCGTCCAGCGGGCAGACCCCCACGTGGGCCTGCTGCACCGCGCGACCGAGAAGCTCGCCGAGACCAAGCCCTACGTGCAGAGCGTGGGCTATATGGACCGCCTCGATTACGTGTCGATGATGTGCAACGAGCACGGCTACGTGCTCGCCATCGAGAAGCTGCTGGGCATCGAGCCGCCCATCCGGGCGCAATACATCCGCGTGATGTTCGATGAGATCACGCGCATCCTCAATCACCTGCTGTGGCTGGGTGCCCACGGCCTCGATATCGGCGCCATGACGGTCTTTCTCTATGCATTCCGTGAGCGCGAGGAGCTCATGGACGTCTACGAGGCGGTCTCGGGTGCGCGCATGCACGCCAAGTATTACCGCCCCGGCGGCGTCCACCGTGATCTGCCCGATTTCATGCCCCAGTACGAGGCCTCGCGCTGGCGCTCCAAGCGCGAGGTCGACGAGCTCAACGAGGCCCGATCGGGCACCATGCTCGACTTCGTCGAGAACTTCTGCGAGCGCTTCCCCGACGAGCTCGCCGAGATGGAGACATTGCTCACCGACAACCGGATCTGGAAACAGCGCCTGGTCGACGTCGGTGCCGTCGCTCCGGATCGTGCTATCGAGCTCGGTTTCACTGGGCCGATGCTGCGCGGCTCGGGTGTCGAGTGGGATCTGCGCAAGAAGCAGCCCTACGAGGTCTACGACCGCATGGAGTTCGATGTCCCGGTCGGGACCAAGGGCGACTGCTACGACCGCTATCTCGTGCGTATCGAGGAGATGCGCCAATCGGTGCGCATCATCAAGCAGTGCATCTCGTGGCTGCGCGACAACCCGGGCCCCGTGATGATCGAGGACCGAAAGATCGCACCGCCCGCCCGCGAGGAGATGAAGGCGGACATGGAGGCGCTCATCCACCACTTCAAGTTCTTCACCGAGGGCTTCTGCACGCCCGAGGGCGAGGCGTACGCGGCCGTAGAGGCACCCAAGGGCGAGTTCGGCTGCTATATCGTCTCCGACGGCGCCAACAAGCCCTATCGCCTCAAGGTACGCGCGCCCGGCTTCGCCCATCTGTCGAACTTCGGCGAGATGGTCCAGGGCCACATGCTCGCCGATGTGGTGGCGGTCATCGGCACGCAGGATCTCGTATTCGGGGAGGTGGATCGGTGAGCGAAGACGATCAGTCCCATCTGCTCAGTGATCACGTGCGCCACGAGATCGACGCCTGGATGGCCAAGTTCCCCCACGAGGGGCGCAAGTCGGCGCTGCTGCAGGCGCTGATGGCGGCCCAGCACGACAATGGCGGCTGGGTGAGCACCGAGCTCATGGATGCGGTCGCCGACTACATGGATCTGGCGCGCGTGTCGGTCTACGAGGTGGCCACCTTTTACTCGATGATCGAGACCGAGCCGGTGGGCCGCCACAGCGTATCGATTTGCGCGAACATCTCGTGCATGCTCTGCGGCGCCGACGACTTGATCGCCCACGTCGAGAACAAGCTGGGCTGTAAGCGCGGTGAGAGCACCGCGGATGGGCGCATCTTCCTCAAGCAGGAGGAGGAATGCCTGGCGGCTTGCCGCGGCGCGCCCATGATGCAAGTGGATCACGTGTACTACACGGATCTCACACCGGAGAAGGTCGACGAGATCCTGGATCAGCTGGAGTAGTCCGCCCATGGTCGATCCGGACAAGCTCAACAAGGTCTGCTACGCCACGCTCGAGTTCGAGGCGCCCTGGGCCTACGAGAGCTATCGCCAGATCGGTGGCTACGAGGCGTGGCAGCGCGTGCTCAACGGCGAGCTCACGCGCGAGCAGATCATCGAGGAGCTCAAGACCTCCAACCTGCGCGGGCGTGGCGGCGCCGGCTTTCCGGTCGGCATCAAGTGGAGCTTCATGCCGCGCAACCAGCCGGGCCAGAAGTATCTCGTGTGCAACTCGGACGAGTCCGAGCCGGGCACGTGCAAGGACCGCGATCTGCTGCGCTACAACCCGCACGCGATGATCGAGGGCATGGCGATCGGCTGCTTCACGATGGGCGCGACGATCGGCTACAACTACTTGCGCGGCGAGTTCATGGACGAGGTCTATCGCCACGTCGAGCAGGCCCTGCACGAGGCCTACGAAAACGGTTGGCTAGGCAAGAACATCCAGGGCACCGGCATCGACGTCGACATCTACAACGTCCTCGGCGCCGGCGCCTACATCTGCGGCGAGGAGACCGCGCTGCTGGAGTCGCTCGAGGGCAA
>CAYTWS010000043.1:0-5968 GCA_964442145.1 uncultured Ectothiorhodospiraceae bacterium
GAAGTACCGCCGGTTGATGTCGACGATGGTGGAGTCGGCGACGGTGCAGTCGAAGTGCGTCTTCCAGACCCGGTAGAGCAAGGTCTCGGTGGTCGTATCCTCGACTGCCTGCCATTCCAGGTCGGGATGGTCCGACGATTTGAGGGCCTCGAGCTGCTCGACATAGCTCGAGTCGGCAATCACGCGGATATCGAGGCCTTCGAGTTCGTCGACCGACTCGGGTTGGGCGTTGCCCCGGCGGCAGACCACTTGTTGGGTCACGGGCTGATAGGGCGGGCCGAACTGGAAGCGGTCGCGCCGGGCCTCGGTGATGGTCAGTCCGGCGGCGGCGAGGTCGCCTTCGCCGCTCTCGAGCGCCTCGAGAATGGCCCCGATGGAGGTCTTCACACGGAATTCCACCTCGACACCGAGCCAGTCGGCGAACGCCGTTGCCATGTCGTGCTCGGGACCTGCCGGCTCCCCGTCGCGGGTGATATAGCGTGTGGTGGGGGCGTTGCGTGTGAGCACGACGAGCTTGCCCGAGTCCTTGATCTCGGCGAGCGAGCGCGTCGGTGCTTGGTCGGTGTTGGTCTCGTAGGTGTCGCATCCTGTCAGCAGCGCGACTGCGGCGGCCAACGCGATTACGGGTCGTCGAAGGGTGTGGCTCATAGCGCTCCCGAACGCGCGGTGGTCGATGGACCGGTCGACAGGGGTGTTTCCGACTCCGAGCAATAGGGTAAGCATCCATCGCTGCGTATGCGAACGGATCGCGTGCAGCTCGAGCGACTCAGACGCCGTCGCGGCGCGCCAGCTGGCAAAGACCTCGATGGACGCGATCTGCGAGCGCGGCGCGGACCGTGCCGGGAGGGCCATCAATGGGCCGCCCATGGCACACACCAGGCGGGTCGGGCGTGCATGGGATATGGGCGACCTCCTGGTCGGTGGCGGTGGATGGCCGTCGCGCTGCGGCCATGGGAGTCCAGCGTTAGCATGAGGCCGCATAGCGATCGCGGCACGTACGCCCGGGGAATGCCATGTTCGAGCGCGTTCGATTCCTCTCCCGCCCCGCCGCCGAGACGGCGCCAGCCAGCGCCGACGCCGTGGTGGTATCGATGATCGATCCGGGCACGCCGTCGCCCACCCTATCGCCGGGCTGGTGTAGCATCCTGCAGTTGGCGTTCTTCGACGCCGACGACGATCTGGTCGACGTCGCCCAAGGCCAGGGTCTGCGGGTCTGTGAGGCCGACGACGCGTGGCGGATCCTGCAGTTCCTCGACTACTGGCACGATCAACCCAATGGCCCGAAGGAGGTCAATGCGCATTGCGAGCAGGGGATATCGCGCTCGGCGGCCGTGGCCAAGTTCTGCGCGCGGCGCTATGGGCTCGGTTTCGCGTGGGATTACCCATTCGCCAATCGGCGCGTGCTGCGCCTGCTCCACGAGGCCGCGGGGATGCCTTTCGACGCCGACGCCGAGGCGCGCTTGTTCTACGGCGCGCTCGAGCGCGATGACGGCCACGGCCTCTGAGACATGGAGCGCACGCCGGGCCCGGGCCGGGGTTGGCGTACTAGGGCTTTCGCAGCGAAAGCCAGGAATGGCCTACCAGGGTGGCGATCACGAGGCCGCCCCCGATCAGCGTCAGCCCGGGCGGCTCCTCGCCCAGCACAAGCCACACCCAGTAGGTGCCCAGGATGGTCTCGCCGATCAGGAACAGCGAGACCTCCGCCGAGGGCAGATGGCGCGTGGCCTCACTCAGTAGCACCAGCGCCAGCGGCATCTGCACCAGGCCCATCACCGCCAGCACGAGGAACTGCGAGGCATCGAGCGCGATCGGTGTGGCGAACGGTGCGGCCAACAGGCATGACACCAGCCCGCCGCCGCCGACCACGGCGAGGCGGTTCACCCCGGGCGTGCGGCGCAGCAACGTGAAGTTGGCGCCGATCGTCAGCGCCGCGCCCAAGGCGAATACGTCGCCCAGCCAGGCATCGCCGCCGATCGAGCCGCCGAAGACAGCCGCGATGCCGGCGATGCACAATGCGATCGCGATCCAGGTGCGGGCGGCGACCCACTCGCGCAGGAAGATCCCCGAGAGCCCCGCGGCGAACAGCGGGGCGGCGCTGAGGATGACGACGACGTTGGCCACGCGCGTCGTCATCACCGCGCTGACGAACAGGACCTGGCTCAAGCCGTAGCCGATGACGATGACGACGCCGGCGATCCCGGCGATGCGCACGGCGTCCCAGGCCCAGCGCTTGCGCAGCAACCGCAGCGCGAGCGTCAACGAAAGCGCCATGAACAGCCCGCGCCAGAACACAATCGTCGCCGAGTCGGCGACGGCAAGGCGCACCAGCAGGGCGTCGAAGCTGAGCACGAGCACACCGGCGGCCGCCAACGCGGTGCCGCGGCGATGGTCGGTGGCGTAGACGGGCGCGGTGGCAGCCGCGCGGGGGGTGTCGTTGGCCAACAAAAACACCTCGGAAGCCTTCGGGAATCGGGCCGTGCGGGCGTCGGGCGCCGGCCGGGGCGCACGGGCGCTCCATCATACGGGATGTCGCCAATGCGTGGGCGTGCGCGGTGGCGTGGCCGTCGCCGTCGCGTGGATGGTCGCCGTGCCCGCCAGCGGTGCGGACGAGCTCGAGCCCATCGTGATCACCGCGCCGCGGATCGAGCGCGACATCCTCGATACCCCGGCGGCGGTCGATCGCGTCGATCGGCGCGAGATCCAGCAGGGGCGAGCGGGGCGCACGCTGGACGAGGCGCTGCGACAGGTGCCCGGGTTCTACTTCCAGAATCAGTACAACAACGCCCAGGGCCTGCGGATATCGACGCGCGGCTTCGGCGCCCGCGCCCCCTTCGGCATCCGCGGTATCCATCTGCGCGTCGACGGCTTCCCCGCGACGCTACCGGACGGCCAATCCCAGACCGACGGCATCGCGCTCGAGGCGGTCGACCGCATCGAGGTGATCCGGGGGCCGGCCGCGGTCGCCTATGGCAACGCCGCCGGTGGCGTCATCGACGTGACCACCGCCGACGGCCGCGACACCGTCTATAGCCCGGCGATCGAGCTCGAGGCGGGCTCGTTCGACGACCGCGAGGTCACGTTGCAGGCCGGCGGTGCCGACGCCGATTGGGCCTACCATACGAGCCTCAACACGCGCCGCGTCGACGGCCACCGCCAGCAGTCGTCTACCGAGCGCACGCGCTTCAACGGCAAGCTCACCCGGCAGATGGGCGGCGAGCGCGAGCTCCAGACCGTGGTCACGCTATTGGACAATCCCGAGGCCGAGGACCCGGGCGGCCTGACGGCGCGAGACGTCGAGCGCGACCGGACCCAGGCCACCGACGCCGCGAAACGACTCGACGCGGGGCAGGAGGCCGAGCAGGGCCGCCTCGGGCTACGCTGGCGCGACCGCGGCGCGGGTCCGGGTGCGCTCACACTGCGCACGTTCTACACCCGGCGCGCGTTCGAGCAGCAGCTGCCGTTCGCACCGGGGCAGAGCCTGCTGGGTTTCGATCGCGACTTCTTCGGCGGGGCCGCCGAGTACGCGCTCGACACCGCCGTCGCGGGTATGCCGGTTGGCCTGGTCGCCGGCCTCGAGGCCAATCGCCAGATCGACCAGCGCTTTCGCTTCGACGTCGCCGCCGACGGCACGGTCGGGAGGCAGACGGTCGATGAGCGCCAGCAGGCCACCGAGACGGGGTTGTTCGCGCGAGCCGACCTGGGTGTCACTGAGCGCCTGGATGTGACTGCGGGCGTGCGCTACGACCGGGTCCGTTTCCAGATCGACGACGACGTCACGTTCAACGGCGATGATTCGGGCTCGCGCCGCTTCGACGAGACCTCGGGCCGTGTGGGGGCGTTGTATACCCTGGCGCCGGGACACAGGCTCTACGCCAACGTTTCCACCGGCTTCGAGACGCCCACGTTCACCGAGTTCGCCGACCCCGACGGCACGGGCGGGTTCAATCCGCAGATCGAGCCCCAGCAAGCGCTCAACCGCGAGATCGGCGTGCGGGGCGGCTTCGGCGGGCGCCTGCGCTACGATTTGGCGCTATTCCGCGTCGACGTCGACGACGAGCTCGTGGTGTTCAATAGCGGCAGTCAGCGCGATTTCTACGAGAACGCGGGCGCGACCCGGCGCGAGGGCGTCGAGCTCGGCCTCGACTGGACCATCTCGCGCCAATGGGCCCTGGCGGTGAGCTACACCTACTCGGATTTCCGCTTCGAGCGCTTCGTCGACCGCGGCGGCAACGACTTCTCCGGCAATCGCCTGCCCGGGCTGCCCGACAACACCGTGTTCGTCGAGGCCGACTGGACGGGGCCGGGCGGGCGCTATGGTCGCCTCGGGATGCGCTGGGTGGACTCGGTCTACGCCGACAACGCCAACAGCGTCCGTGTCGACGACTACGCCACCGTCGATGCACGCCTCGGGCGCCGTCTGCCCTGGGGCGATCGCCGCGTGGACGCGTGGCTCGGTGTCGACAACCTCACCGACACCGACTACATCGCCAACGTACGCGTCAATGCCTTTGGCGGTGCCTTCTTCGAGCCCGCACCGGGACGCACCTGGCTCGCCGGCGTCGAGATCGGTTTCTGAAGTCGCGGGCTGGGGATCGCACGCGGCGTGTCGCCGGTCCGGCGTGACCGCGTCGATACGAGTGTGGTGCCCCTTCGCTAGGAGACAGGCGAGGGGATTACTGGCGTTGGCCGATCAGCGGGCGGCCCCCGCGGGGCCGCCGCCGCGTCCGCGCGCTCAGTGGAAGCGCTCGGGCGCCTCCACGATGAAGGCCACCGCAACCTCGGCTGCGTGATCGGCATCGCGCGTCTTGATGGGGTAGAAGTTCTGGAACTGCCCCTCGTCGTCGACGGCGACGCCGTCGTAGATGCCCTGCGCGTCGCGGTAGAGGACGACGCGTGGAGCGTCCGGGTTTTGTGCGTAGACCTGCGCCAGCACGGAGTCGATGGCATTGCTGATCGAGGTGCTGCCGTCCTCCGGATCGGAGATGACGACGACATCGTCGCGCACCTGCACACCGACGGTCACCGTGTTGAAGTCTTCTTCGGACATGCGCTGATCTCTCTCCGGCGTCATGCGCCTTGTTCAAGTCTAGCGATTAACATGGGGACGAGCAGCCGAACGACAAGGGCCGCGTGTCATCCCACTCGGGGTGGGTTGCCTCATCGCAGGCGGGGTCTAGCGTACCACGACTGGAGCCGCCGGCGGACGCCGGCGGTCGAAAATCATGCGCCGTAGCTGCTGGGCCAGCTCGTCCGCGGCCACACCCCATGCCGCCTCGACCACCACGTGGTAATGCTCGGCCGGGCTGCTCGCGAGCCGAATCGACACCGCGCGATCGCCCGGCGGCGCGAGACCGTCGGGGAAAGCGGCCGTGATCGGATCGATCGCGGTAACGTCGCTAAATGCCGCGAAGACGCGCCGATCGGTCCCGATTCTTCCCGGATTGGGCGCCTCGATGGCGCGCACATAGAGCGTGGCGGCGTCGACGTCGGCCGCCAGCGCGAGCACGAGGCCGGCGGGGAGGGCGCGCTCGATGGGCTCTTTCAGGATGGTGCGCCGTAGCCCGTCGTAGACCGGGGTGACGCTGTGGGACACGACCACGAGATCGGGCTCATAGCCGCCCTCGCGAAACACCGTCTGGGTGTCCTCGAGCAGCGACTGGGTCGTCAGCCCACCCGTCAGGCGCTTGATGCGCTCGCCCAGCGCGCCCTTGGCCTCGCGCGATTCCTTGAGGAGCCATAACGCTAGCACGTAGACGAGGACGATCGCGGCGACGATGAAGATGATCGCGTAGAGCATGGGCGGCTCGCGTTCGTTGCGGCGGGCAAGTCTAGCGGCCACATCGGCTTCTGCGAATGGCCATGGTGAGGTGGCGATTCGCCCGCTGACCGCCCAGCCCTGTGGCACGAAGAGGGAGAAGGCATCACGGCCGGCGAGCGACTCCTCGCCGACCAAGCCGGTATGCGCTGG
>CAYTWS010000043.1:5978-8714 GCA_964442145.1 uncultured Ectothiorhodospiraceae bacterium
CCGTGGGGGGGGCGGCGGGGGCCCGGGCGGGGGGCGCGGCGGCCGACCGGGTTTTTTTGTGCCTGGGGGGGGGGGGGGGGGAGCCCCCGCGCTTCGCCGACGCCGGGCGCGCCGACGAGCGCGCCCACATGGTGCGCGAGCAGATCGCGGCCCGCGATATCGCCGCCGAGGCGGTTGTCGACGCCATGCGCCGCGTGCCGCGCCACCGTTTCGTGCCCCCGGCCCGCCGCGACGCCGCCTACGCCGACCAACCGCTGCCGATCGGCCACGGCCAGACCATCTCGCAGCCCTTCATCGTGGCGTTCATGACGGCCCGGCTCGGTCTCGAGCCGGACGATCGGGTGCTCGAGGTCGGCACGGGCTCGGGCTACCAGGCCGCGATCGCGGCGCAGTTGGCCGGCGAGGTGGTCTCGATCGAGATCATCGAGCCGTTGGCCGAGGCCGCCGCCGACCGGCTCGAGCGCTTGGGCTACGCCAACGTCACCGTCGTCCACGGCGACGGCTACTACGGCTACCCCGAGCGCGCACCCTTCGATGCCGTCGTCGTCACCGCGGCGGCCCAGCACGTGCCCCCGCCGCTGGTGGAGCAGCTCGAACCGGGCGGGCGCATGGTCATCCCGGTGGCCCGGAGCAACTGGACCCAACACCTCCTGGTCGTCGAGAAACGCGCCGACGGCTCGACGCAGACGCGCAATCTCATGCCCGTGCGTTTCGTTCCCCTCACGGGCGAGCACTAAAGGCCCACGTGGCGGCCGACGATACGGCCAGGCCGACGCTTGGGCAGTGGGGCGCCCTGTTCGGCGTGTCGGCCGCCGTGCTCGCCTTCGAGATCCTGCTGCTGCGGCTGTTCGAGCTCAGCCATTGGCACCATTTCGCCGGCCTCGCGATCGCCATCGCGCTGCTCGGTCTGGGCACGGCGGGGACGGTGCTGGCGCTGCTGGGCGAGCGCGCGCGCAACGGCGGCGATGTCGGCTTCGCCGGTGCCAGCGCGTTCGCCGCCGCGGCGTTGCTCGCGGTGATCGGGCTGCACGCGGGCGTGTCGGTGCGCCCCGTGGCCGCCGGTTGGGATGGGGGCGAGCTGGTCAAGCTGCTCGCCGTCGAGTTCGTCGCGTTCCTGCCGATCCTCGGCGCGGGCCTGGCGATCGGGCAGGCGCTGATGCGCTGGCCGCGCGCGACCGGCCGGGTCTACGCCGCCAACCTGCTGGGCTCGGGTGCCGGCAGTGTCGGCGCGAGCGTCGTGCTGGCGTTCGCCACGGTCGAGCGTGGCCTCGCGCTCGTCGCCGCGGTCCTCGCGGTCCTCGCCCTCGGGCTGGCGCTCACGTGCGGTCGGGCTCGGACCGTGTGCGCCGCGGTGGCCTTGGCCGCCGCCGCCACGACGGCGCTGCCGCCGGCGCCCGCGGTCTCCGAATTCAAGGCCTTGGCCCGGCTGAAGGCGCTGCCGGACGCGCGGGTCTTGCACGAGGAGGCCGGCCTCGCCGGGCGGCTGACGCTGATCCGCTCGGACAGCCTGCGCAACGCCCCCGGATTGAGCCTGGCATGGCGCGAGGCCGTGCCCCCGTCCGATGCGGCGGTCATCGGCAGCGACCGGGTCGTGCCCATCGCGCGCGACGGCGTCACCGATCCAGCGCACCGCCGCGCCAGCCTGGCCGGTCTCGCCAGCGCGCTGCGCCCCGGTGCCGACGTGCTCGCACTGGGGGCCGGCGCTTGGCCGCTACCCCCGGACGCGGCGACCACGACCCGCGTCGTCGCCGACGAGCGCCTGCTGCGTCTGGCGCGCGAGCGCGGCAGCCCGCATCGCCTGGTCGCCGACAGTCCGCGGCGCTTCGCCGCGGTTGCGGAACGCCGTTTCGATGTCGTGACGCTGCCCGGCGCCTACGGCGGCGGCGATGCCGCCGCCGAGGCGGCGCTGCTGGCCGCCGAGGGCGTGGCCGCCATGCTGGCGCGCCTGCGCGGCGACGGCGTGCTCACGGTGCCGCTCGCACTCGCCAATCCGCCGCGGCACTTGCCGCGGGTGCTCGCGACCGTGCGCGCCGGCCTCGAGCGCTCAGGGGTCGAGACCCCGGCGCACCATGTCGCCATCCTGCGCAGCTTGCAGGCGCTGGTGATCGTGGCCTCGCCGCAGCCTTTGGGTGGCGACGATCGATCGGCCATCGAGGATTTCGCCGGGCGTTGGTCGTTCGATCGGGTCTGGCTGCCCGGGTTGGCGCGCCACGAGGCGAATCGCCATCACCGCGTGGCCGATCCCGTCTACTACGACACGGCGCGCGCGATCCTCACCGGCGGCGACCTGCCGCCCGGCCCCGCTCGCTTCGTCAGTGCTGCCGCCACCGATACCCGCCCCTATGTCTGGCGCTCGACCCGCTGGGGCGAGGTCGCTCCGTTGATCGACGAGATGGGCCCGCGCGCGCTCAGCTATCTCGATTGGACATTGCTGCTCAAGGCCGCGACCACGGTGCTGGTCACGGTCCTGGCGGCGCTGTTGATCGTCGCACCGTTGGGGCGCCTGCCCCACGGCGCCCCGCCGTTCGGGCGCCTCTCGGTGGCTGTGTATTTCGCCGCGCTCGGCCTGGGCTACATGCTCATCGAGCTCGCGCTGTTCCAGCGCAGCATCCCCTTGCTGGGCGAGCCCGTCGTCGCCGCCGTGGTCGTGTTCGCGCTGTTCCTGATCGGCTCGGGCCTCGGCAGCGCGACCGCGCCGACCGCTCATGCGAGGGCGAGCGTGGCCCGTGTATATGC
>CAYTWS010000044.1:0-8654 GCA_964442145.1 uncultured Ectothiorhodospiraceae bacterium
CGCCGTGCTCACGCTGGCGACCGTCGTGCTGTTCCTGTTGATGCGCACGCACATGATCCTCTCGCGCAAGGAGTCGGTGTTCCTGCTCGTGTTCTACGCGGTGTTCGTGCTCTGGATCAGCCTCGAGACCTTCGGCGCGCTCGACCTCGTGCCGAGCGTGCCGCCGGCGACGACCGTGGGGCATTAGCAGCCGGGCACGTGGCCTGTCGCGGTGACACGCGGGAAGGAAAGACGGCGCTGACGCCAAATGAGCTCGTCGGTCCGACTTCGGTGGGACATTCAGGGGGAGATGCCGGGGAGTGCCCAGTGCCCCGGCCCTGACCTGAGCTACACTACGACGTTGGATGGTTTCGACTGGACGGTCCGTATGACTACTCGACCAGCCGACCTCGAGCGGCGCTACCGTTACGGCGCCGACTGCAGCGAGTACACGCTCGCGGTGGTCACCGACGAGGACCACGCCTCCCAGGTCGAGCTCGCCGACGGCGAGATCGCGTGGCAGGCGACGTTGCGCTACGACCGCCTCTACCGCTGGATCGATCCGGACACCGGCCGCGCGACCTACACGCTCGAGCCCGTGCCCGAGGCCGAGGGCGGGCGCGTGCAGCTGACCAGCCTCATCGCCGAGGGCGGGCGCCGCGCCGAGTTCTCCGAGCTCGCCCGATTCGGCCGGCATCTGCTGACCTTCGACGACCGTACCGGGCTCGTCTGCGAGATCCGCTCGGGTCACCAACTCATCCCGCGCCAGATCTCGAACGAGGCCTTCGACGAGCCCGTCGACGAGCGCGACAAGGGCGCCAATACGCTGATCGAAGTGGATGAGGCCTTCGGCCACATCCGCACCATCGCCGTGGGTGAGCGCGTGCCCGAGCGCGGGGTGTCCTCGTTCAAGCTGATCCCGGGCCACCCGGACGAGTGCGTCGGCCTCAAGAGCGTCGAGATCGGCGACCGCACCGAGACCTGGCTGTTCTGCTTCGATCTGGACGGCAATGTCCTCACCGAGGACACCTTCCTCGGCGCCTACAAGTGCGAGGGCGTCGAGATCGTCTAGGCGGGCTGCCCAGCCGCCGGCGGGATGAGCCCACGGCCGTGGTTGGGGCCGGAGAGAGCGCGTTGGCTTCGATAATTGCGAATGATTCTCATTGGCGGTATGGTCCCACCATTGCGCGACGCGATGGAGATCACCGTTGGCCGAGGACCGAGCGGGATGGGTGACGGAGCTCGCGGACGAGGAGGCCTTGCTGGTCCACGCCTTCCGCTGCGCCGCGGCGGCGCTGACCGACGCACGGCGTGCGGCCTGGTCGGATGTGCAGCGTACGGTGGGGCACCTCGCCCGGCCGGGGCAGCACGATGAGGCCGTACGGGCCTTCGGCGCCGTCATGCGCATCGTCGGCGGCGAAGCGCGCACGAACGTACGCTTTCACGTGCCGCGGTGCCCGTGCCTGGGCCGGGACGAGGCCGTCTTCCTCGCCCTGTGCCGCCAGCTCAACGCGGGGCGATCCGCCCAGGCCCGGGTCACGGCGCAAACGCTGATCCACGACCGCGCCATCACCCGCCTGCTCCGGGGCTGCACCGCCTTCCTTCGCCGGATCGATGGCTTGCCCGCAACCGAGGGAGATGCCTTCAGCGCCGCGCCCAAGCAACCCGAGCGTGCGAATGGCGCGCGGCTACACTGACGAGGCTAACCGGAGCTGGGATCGGGGTACGGTAGCCAACGAAGCTCGTCGACGGGTAGCGGCACGATCGATGCGGCGAAATGCCGCCGCCGTGTGCTCGACTGAAGTCGAGCCTACAAACGGATTCTGAGGCGGGGGGATCCCACCCGGTCACTTCGAACGATGCCCACCGGCCTTTTCCAGCCGCTCCACCATGCGCTGGACGCGCTCGACCCAGGACTCGCTGGACACGCGCTGCTGGCTGCGCTCGGCCCACAGCGGGAACGCGAGCGGCGTCAGCCGCGGTGGATGGGTGTGGACGAGCTCGGCGTTGTCGATCGACTGGGTCACCGCGCGCAGGCGGTCGACGTCTAGCTCCTGCTCGAGCGCCTCGCGCGCGGCCTGGCCGAGCAGGCGGTTGTCCGGGTCGTAGCGCGTGAGCACGTCGTAGACGAGGCTGGAGCTCGCCTGCAGCTGGCGCGCGCTCTTGCCGCGGCCCGGGTAGCCCTGGAACACGAGGCCGGCGATGCGCGCGATCTCGCGGAAGCGGTGGCGCGCCATGTCGGCGGCGTTCAGGCAGGCCTCGACCTCGGCGGCCAGGTCCTCCCCCGGCAGCAACAAGGCGCGCAGGTCCTCACCGTCGGGCACGTCGAGGCCGTGGTCGTTGACCGCGGTGCGCAGCGTCGCCTTGGCCCGACGCGACAGGCGCCAGGCGAGCAGGGCGGCCAGGCCCTCGTGCGCATGGCGCCCGGCGAACGGGTAGAAGAACAGATGCACGCCCTCGCGCGAGCGCACCGTCTCGGCGAGCAGGCGCTCGGTGCCGGGCAGCGCCGACCAGCGCTGCTGCAGATCGAGCAGGGGGCGCAGGGCCTCGATCTCGGCGGGCACGGCGGCCCCGGCGCGCTCGGCGTCGAGGAGCTCGAGCATGCGCCCGCCGAAGAGGAACACGTCACCGGGGCGCAGCCGGCTGATGAAGCCCTCCTCGACGGTGCCGATGCGCCCGCCCTTGAGGAAGCGCACCTGCAGTGCGGCGTCGGTGGTGATCGTGCCCACGCCCATGCGGTGGCGCTGGGCCAGGGCCCGCTCGCGCACCACGAAGCGCCCGTCGTCGGCGCGCTCGACCGCCGCGTGCAGGATCGCGCCGTGCGCGCCGTCGACCGCTGGCTGGGCATCCTCAACCGGCTCGGGACCCAGCAGGCGGCCCTGGTCGTCGCCGATCGCGAGACCCTGGCGGTGCGCGCATTGGTCGGCTCGGGCGGCTACCACCGCCCGCCGGCCGGCGCGATCGACTACACCGCCATCCCGCGCTCGCCGGGGTCGGCGCTCAAGCCGTTCGTCTACGCGCTCGCGCTCGAGCGCGGGCTCATCCGCCCCTCTAGCGTGCTCCACGACCGCCGGGGCGCGGCCCCCGGTGTGCGCAACGCCGACGAGCACTTCATCGGCGCCATGCGGGTGCGCCAGGCCCTGGCGAATTCGCGCAATGTGCCCGCCGTCGACCTGGTGCGCCGCGTCGCCCGGGCGCACCGCTTTTTGGGCGAGCTGGGGCTGCACGACGACGAGCGCGCGGCCGCGCGCTTCGGCTCGGGCCTGGCGATCGGGACCCTGCCCGTGCGCCTGCGCGGCCTGATCGAGGCCTACGGGGCGCTGGCCAACGACGGCGCACGCCGGCCGCTGCGGTGGCTGCGCCGGAGCCAGCGCGGGCCGGGCCGGTGCGTGCTCAGCGCCGGCACCAGCCGTCTGGTCACCCGGTTCCTCGCCGACCCCATGGCGCGCCTGCCCAGCTTCCCACGCCTGACCGCGCTCGAATACGACTTCCCCGTGGCGAGCAAGACGGGCACCAGCCACGCCTACCGCGATAGCTGGAACGTCGCCTACACCCGCGACTACATCGTCGGCGCCTGGGTGGGTCGCCCGGACGCGGCCGGCATGAACCGCGTCTCGGGCGCCCGCGGTGCGGCCAACCTCGTCCACGAGGTCCTCACGGGCCTCTACGCGCTCCCGGGGGCCCGGCGCGCCCGGAGGCGTTCCCCCAGCCGAGCGGCTACACCGAGCGCGTCGTCTGCCGCGGCGATCCGGCGAACCCGGCCGACTGCCCGCGGCGCACCACGGAGTGGCTGCCCGAGGCCAGCGGTCGGCCCGACCCGAGCCGAGCGGCCGCGCGGGCCTGGGCCCGGACGCAGCGTGCGGGCGCGCCGATCGAGCTACGCATCGCCACCCCCGCCGAGGGCACCACCGTCACGCCCAACCCCGAGACCCCGGAGCGCCTCCAGCGCCTGCCCCTGCGCGCCGAGACCAGCGCCGATGCCGAGCAGCTCGTCTGGTACGTCGACGGCCGTGCGCGCGCGGTCCGCCCCGCCGGCGAGCCCTACCGCTCGCCCATGCAAGAGGGCACCCACAGCTTCCGCGTCGGCCTGCCGTACCGCCCCGAGCGCTCCGCGCCGCGCACGGTGCACATCGAGTGACGCCGGGGTCGCCCGGAGGGGGAGCGAGCGCGCGGGCCGGGTCCTGGCGTGCAGTCACGCTGGGACCGGGAACGGCTCGGATCCGATGGCCGGTGCCGCCGACGTTGCCGCTGCGCTCGAACGAGCCGGTGGGGCCAGCATCCGTGGCGGGCCCCGCTGGGACCCGGTTGGACGAGTGGGCTCCGCTACTCAGACTCGTCCGCTTCTTTTTGCCCATTGTCGTTCGGGCAGGGGGATCGGACACCCCATCCCGTGCGCGGGCATCAGGCAGACGGTGCGGACGCTCGGTCGGGCTCGAGGTCGAGGCCGACCTCGACGACCCGCCCGCGGTCGATGGCGCGCACGACGAGCACGAGATGCCCCACACGGACACGATCGCCCACGGCGACGCTACGGCCGAAGCGCCGTCGCATGAGCTGATCCAGGGTCAGACGAGACTCGTCCGGCGGCGCCTCGGTCTCATAGAACGCCGCGACCTCGTCGAGCCGGGCGTCGCCGGGCAGGGTGAACGTCCCGTAGAAGCGCTCGGGTGCCGGACCCCGTTCGCCCTGCTGGCCGAATAAGCCCTCGAGGTCTTCCAGTCGATCGGGATCGGCCAGCAAGTAGACATGGTCATCTGTCTGCAGGACCGCGCTCTCGGGTGCCGTGAGCGGCTGTTGCATGCGCACGACGGCGATGAGTCGCGTGCTCGCCGGCAAGGGGATATCGCGCACCGTCATGCCCACGACCGGGGCGCGGGGGAGGACCCGGTAGACGACCAGCTCGTGTCCCTGCAGGCCCGGTGCGTCGAGCTCCATCAGGCGCCGCCCGGTGGCGCGGCTCGGAAGCTGGAGCGCCAGCCAGCGCGCGGCCGGCGCGATCGTCCAGCCCTGGACGAGCAGCGAGATCAGCACGATGAAGAATGCGATGTTGAAGGCGGTGCGCCCCTCGCCCAAGCCGGCGAGTAGGGGGAACAGCCCCAGCACGATGGGCACGGCGCCGCGCAGACCCACCCACGAAATGAATACCTGCTCGGCGGCGCTGAAACGGAACGGCAGCAGTGAGGCGATGACGGCCACCGGCCGCGCGACCAGAATCAGCACGGCGGCCAGTGCCAATGCCGACGGGGCCAGCGGCACGAGCTCAGTCGGTGTCACCAGTAAGCCGAGCATCAGGAACAGCCCGGCCTGACTCAGCCAGGCCATCCCGTCGTGGAAGCGGCGCACCTCGTGGCGTGCTCGGCGCATACGGTTGCCTGCGACCACGCCGGCGACGTAGGCCGCGAGGAAACCGCTGCTACCGATCGTTCCGGCCATGCCGAAGATCGCCAGCCCGGCGGCGAGCACGAGCACAGGATAGAGCGATTCCGTCAGCACCAGCCGGTTGACCAGGCTGGCCAGGGCGAAGCCCGCAGCGGCGCCGATCGCGGCGCCGGCGCCGATTTGCCACCCGAACGCGAGCAATAGCGACAAGGGCTCGGTCGCCTCTAGGCCGCCGGCGCGCGCGAGCTCGATCAGCGACAGTGTCAGGAATACCGCCATCGGGTCGTTGCTGCCGGACTCGAGCTCGAGCGTCGCCTGCAAGCGCTCGTTGATGCGCAGGCCGTGGGCGTGCAACAGATAGAAAACGGCGGCGGCGTCGGTAGAGCCGACGACGGCCCCGATGAGCAGCCCTTCCGCTGGGCTCACGTCGAACAGCGCAATGGCGGCGGCGCCGGTGATCGCCGCGGTGACGATCACCCCGAAGGTGGCGAGTACGAGTGCCGGGCGCAGGCCCAGGCGGAAACTCGCAAGCGGCGTGCGCAGGCCCCCGTCGAAGAGAATCACGGCGAGCGCGAGACTGGCGAAGAGGAAGGCCGTGTCGACATCGTTGAACACCAGCCCGCCGGGGCCGTCCTCGCCGAGCAGCATGCCCAGCAGCAAGAACAGCAGCAGCAGCGGTGCGCCGATGCGATCGGAGATGCGGCTCGCGAGCACGCTGATGAGCAGCAATGCCCCGACGCCGAATATCACTTGACTGGCGAATGCCATACGCTCGTACGCAGGGGTTGTGCGCGGCGCGGTGCGCGCTCGCAGCAGGGCCAATCGGATTGTATCGGATTGGTGCTACCGCACTGTCCAGGGGCTGGCGTTGCGCGGACGAGCGGGCGAGATCTCGCGGGGCAACTGCTGGGGCATTCGCCGATCCGCACTGGGCCTCATAGGTCGTCCCTGGCCTTGCGCTCGGCCCGGCGCGCGTGGAGCACGGGCTCGGTATAGCCGCTGGGCTGCTCGGTGCCCTTGAACACGAGATCGCGGGCCGCCTGGAAGGCGACGCTGGCCTCGAGATCGTCGGTCATCGCTGAGTAGTTCGGGTCGCCGGCGTTCTGGCGGTCGACGACGCCGGCCATACGCTCGAGCGTCTCCTCGACCTGCGCGGCGTTGCAGACGCCGTGGGTGAGCCAGTTGGCGATGTGCTGGCTGGAGATGCGGCAGGTCGCACGATCCTCCATGAGCGGGACGTCGTCGATGTCCGGGACCTTGGAGCAGCCCACACCCTGGTCGATCCAGCGTACGAGGTAGCCGAGGATGCCCTGGGCGTTGTTGTCGAGCTCGGCTTGGACTGCGTCCGCCGACCAGCTCGGATCCTCGGCGATCGGGATCGTCAGCAGATCGTCCAGGCTCGCCTGGCGGCTTCCCTCCAGTTCGGCCTGCACGCGGTCGACGTTGACGCGGTGGTAGTGGATCGCATGCAGCGTGGCCGCCGTGGGCGAGGGCACCCACGCGGTGTTCGCGCCCGCCTCGGGATGCGCCTGCTTCGACTGCATCATCTCGGCCATGCGGTCGGGCTTGGGGAACATGCCCTTGCCGATCTGGGCGCGCCCGCGCAGCCCGCACGCGAGGCCCACCTCGACGTTGCGCCGCTCGTAGGCGTCGAGCCAGGGCTCGCCCTTCATGTCGCCCTTGCGCACCATCGGGCCCAGATGCATCGACGAGTGGATCTCGTCGCCGGTGCGGTCGAGGAAGCCCGTGTTGATGAAGATCAGGCGCTCGCGCGCGGCGCGGATGCAGGCGGCCAGGTTGACGCTGGTGCGGCGCTCCTCGTCCATGACACCGATCTTGAGGGTGTTGCGGGCGAGGCCGAGCACGTCCTCGATGCGCCCGAATAGCTCGACGGTGAGCTCGACCTCGGCCGAGCCGTGCATCTTCGGCTTGACGATGTAGATGCTCTCGCCCGTGCGCGAGTTGACCACCGAGCCCGTGCGCTCGAGATCGTGCATCGCGATGAGCGCGGTCATGAGCCCGTCGAGCATCCCCTCCGGGATCTCGTTGCCGTCGGCGTCGAGCACGGCCGGCGTGGTCATCAAGTGGCCCACGTTGCGCACGAGCATCAGGCTGCGCCCGGGCAGGGTGAGCTCGCCGCCGTCGGCGGCGGTGTAGGTGCGGTCGGGATGGAGCTCGCGCGTGATGGTCTCGCCGCCCTTGTCGAAGGTGTCGGCGAGATCGCCCTTCATCAGGCCCAGCCAGTTGCGGTAGACCAGTGTCTTGTCGGGGCCGTCGACCGCGGCGACCGAGTCCTCGCAATCCTGGATCGTGGTCACGGCGGCCTCCAGGACGACGTCGCGCACACCGGCCGGGTGGTCGCGCCCGATCGGGTCGTCTCGGTCGATGCGGATCTCGGCGTGCAGCCCGTGGTGGACGAGCAGGATGGTGTGCGGTGCCTGGGCCGGGCCGTTCGCCCCGCGGAGCTGCGCCGGCTCTGCGAGACCGGTGGCGCCGTCCTCGGTGTCGACGACGAGCGCCATGCGGCCCTGCGCCTCGCCGAGGCGGTAGCCGACCGCGTCCCGATGGCTGCCCTGCGCCAGCGGTGCGATCTCGTCGAGGATGTCGCCCGCGTGGGCCATGACGCGGCGCCCGCGCACCGGATTGTATTGGCGGCCGCGCTCGGCGCCGTCGTCCTCGGGGATCACATCGGAGGCATAGAGGGCGTCGTAGAGGCTGCCCCAGCGGGCGTTGGCCGCGTTGAGGGCGAAGCGGGCGTTGCTGACCGGGACTACGAGCTGCGGGCCCGCCACGGTCGCGATCTCGGCGTCGACGCCGCTCGTCGAGATGGTGAAGGGCTCGACCTCGGGCTCGAGATAGCCGATGTCCTCGAGGAAGCGGCGCACCGTATCCGGCGGCGGGCGGTGCCCGCGGTGCTCGGCGCAGAAGGCGTCGAGGCGTTGTCGCATGCGCTCACGCACCGCCAGGAGCTCGCGGTTGCGTGGCGCCAGATCGCGCACGATCGCGGCCAATCCGGCCCAGATCGCCTCCGCATCGAGGCCGAGGCCGGGCAGTGCCGCGTCGGCGACGAACGCATGGAGCGCCGGGTCGACCCGGAGCCCGGCGACTTCGACTCGCTCGCTCATGGGGACTCCCGCCGGCAGGCGGCGGCAACGCTGGCCGGTCCACCAAGCCGTGCAAATGACCTGATTCAAGCTAGGCAGACCGGCGCCCGAAGTCAAACGCCCGCCGCGGCGACCGCGGCAAGCGGTAACAGGCCCCTAGCGCAGCTGCTGCTCGGTACGCGCGAGCAGCCG
>CAYTWS010000045.1:0-8623 GCA_964442145.1 uncultured Ectothiorhodospiraceae bacterium
TTATGGCTTCTTCCGCGAGTTCGACTACGTCGACGTGCGCACGCTGATCCGCCACATCCAGAACCGCTTGCCGCGCTACCGCGACTGGTTCGAGCAAGCCGCCGAGCGCCACAACCTCCCCCTCTCGCTGCTCGCGGCCCAGGCCTATCAGGAATCGCATTGGCAAGCACAGGCGCAAAGCCCGACCGGCGTGCGCGGGATCATGATGCTGACGAGGCCGACGGCGCAGGCGGTCGGTGTCGACAACCGCCTCGACGCGCGCCAGAGCATCTTCGGCGGCGCCCGCTACCTCGCCCAGTGTAAAAAGCGCTTCGTCGACGCTGTGCGCGCGCCCGACCGGACCTGGCTGGCGCTGGCCGCCTACAACGTCGGCCGCGCCCATATGCACGACGCCCAGACACTGGCGCGCCGGCGCGGGCTCGATCCGCATCGCTGGCGCGATATTCGCCAGGTATTACCGCTGCTGGCCGATCCCGCCTACTACCGCGATCTCAAATACGGCTACGCCCGCGGCCGCGAGCCGGTGCGCTACGTCCAGCGGATCCGCGAATACAAGCACATCATCGACAACGAGATCGACTGACTATGAGCGCGCCCCCGGGATGCCGCGGCGACCGGCACCGGGGGTATGCCCCGATCGAGCGCGACTGCACGATCCGTCGAACGAACCGGGGAAAGGCTCACCGACCCACAGCCGATGACAAAGGAGGGAGCGACAGCGATGGCCGACGACGCCAGCCCCAGCGAGCTCATGGAGCGCATTGCCCGCCTGCAAGACGACGACACGGCGCTGCAGGCCACGCTCGAGGAGCTCGAGGCCGTGGTGACCGCGCAAGAACGCGCCGACGCGGAGAAGCAAGCTCGCTTGTTAGAGCAATGGTATGCCCGGATTGCGCACGCATTGGACGTCGACACCGAGGAGCTGGTGGCGATCGCCGAGCGCGCGCGTGCGCACGACCCCTCTCGTCAGGACTGGGAAAGGCTGCGCGCCTATCTCGAAGCCGCTGCCGCCGAGGAGCTCACCCGCCAATCGAGTGAATGGTCCGCCGCATTTCGCCAAGTCCACGCCCAGACCTTTTGCCGCATCCTGGCCAAGCAACTGGATCCTGACGGCGCCGGCGGCGAATACAGCCGCGCGGTCCACGATGCATGGCGCTCGGCATGCTGGGCGGCGTTGTGGTACACCGACCACGCCCACTAGCCCGTCTCCGGGGCGGCTCACACGAGCAGGTTGCGCCCCATCCAAGCGGCGTGATCGGCCAAGGCGCCGGCCTCGAAAAAGCGCTGGCGCAGTGCGGTGCGGCGCTCGCTGTAGCGAGTGAGCGCAGCCAAGGGCAGTGCGCGCTCATCGCCCATGACGAGCGCTTCGGCGGCGCTGCGGCCGAACAAGGTGCCCGGAGCGATACCGCGGCCCGAATAGCCGAAGATCGTGAGGCCGTCACCGGGCAGGCGCACGATCTTGGGCAGGTGGTCGGCCGTCATCGCGATGCGCCCGTGCCAAGCGTAGTCGAATGGCTCGTCGCGCAGCTCCGGGAAGAGCGCAGCCAGCTTCTTGCGCGCCCAGCCGCGATGGATCGCCGCGCCCGGATGATCGAGCGCGCCCAGACTGCCCACCAGCAACCGCCCGTCGTGGTCGCGGCGAAAGGCCGACATCACGGTGCCGGTATCCCAGCAGCCCTCACGCCCCGGCAATATCGACGCGAGGTAATCCGGGGCGAGCGGCCGGGTCGCGAACAGGAAGAAATGCATCGGTGTGAAGTCGGGCTCCGCCACGGCCATGCCGCCATCGAGCCGATGATAGGCGTTGGTCGCCAGCAACAGCTTGCGCGCGGTCACCGTTGCACCGCCCGTCTCCACGTGCCAGGTGTCGCCGGCGTGGCGAATGCGCGTGACGCGCGAGCCCTCGTGGATGCGCGCGCCCTGCTCGCTCGCCGCCCGGGCCAGACCCTGGCAGAAGGCGAACGGCTCGATCGTGCCGGCGCGCTCGTCATAGAGCGCCCCGTGGAAGGCAGTCGTCCCGGTTCGCTCGCGCGTGCGCTCGGCGTCCAGTAGCTCGACGGGCGCCCCGCGGGCCTGTTGCTGCGCTAGGCGCGATCGCAGCTCGTCGAGCCCCTTTGGCGAGTGGGCCACGTGCAACGTGCCATTGCGCACCGCATGGCAGGCGATGCCATAGCGCTCGATCACAGAGAAGACCAGACCGGGACCGCCGGCCAAGGCCTCGTTGAGCCGCTCGCCCGCCTGCGGTCCCAACACCGCGTTGATGTCGTCGGGCGGCATCCAGAGCCCGGCATTGACCAAGCCGACATTGCGGCCCGAGCCGCCGTGGCCGACGTGCTGCGCCTCGATGAGGCACACGTCGCCACCGAGCTCGGCGGCCCGCAGTGCCGCCGAGCACCCCGTGAACCCCCCGCCGACGATGACCAGATCGGCGCTGGCGTCGTCGTCGAGCGGCGCCCCGGCGAACGACTCGGCCGGTGTCGCCCGCCACAGATTGCGTTCGACGTATGCGCCCATGGCCAAGCTCCTCAGCGCAGGGCTGTCTCAGGCGAGCGGCGGGCGTACCCTCATTCGATCTCGAACGACACGCCTTGGGCCAGCGGCAAGTCGGTCGAGTAGTTCACGGTATTGGTGGCGCGGCGCATGTACTGCTTCCAGGCATCGGAGCCCGACTCGCGGCCGCCGCCGGTCTCCTTCTCGCCACCGAAGGCGCCGCCGATCTCGGCGCCCGAGGTGCCGATATTGACGTTGGTGATACCGCAATCGGAGCCCGCCGGCCCCATGAACTGCTCCGCCTCGCGCACGTTGAGCGTGAAGATCGACGCCGACAGCCCGGGGCCGACGTCGTTGTGCATGGCGATGGCGTCGTCGAGCTCCCGGTAAGGCATGACGTACAGGATGGGCGCGAATGTCTCGCGCTTGACCAGCTCCGTCTGCTCCGGCATCTCCACCAGCGCCGGGCGCACGTAGTAGGCATTGGGCTCGCCCACGTCGACCGGCTCGCCGCCGGTCACCGAGCCACCGTCCGCTTTCGCCTGCTCCAGCGCGGACTGCATCGACTCGTACGCGCTGGCGTCGATGAGCGGCCCCACCAGCGCATCCGTGGTCAATGGATTGCCAATGGTGACGGTCTCGTAGGCCCGGCGCAGGCCGCTGACGAGCTCCTCGTAGATGTCCTCATGGACGATCAGCCGCCGCTGCGTGGTGCAACGCTGGCCCGCCGTGCCCATCGCACCGAACGCCACGGCCTGACGGGTGATGTCGAGATCCGCTGACGGGCAGACGATGCCGGCGTTGTTGCCGCCCAGCTCAAGGATCTGGCGCGCGAAGCGCTGGGCCAGGCGAGGACCCACCTTGCGGCCCATCGCCGTCGAGCCCGTCGCCGAGACCAGCTTGAGGCGCGGGTGATCCACCACGGCGTTGCCCACGTCGGGGCCGCCGATCAGCACCGACAGCAGGCCGTCGGGCACGTCGCCGTCGTAGCGCGCCACCGCGCGCTGGAACAGCGCCTGGCAGGCGAGCGCGGTCAGCGGGGTCTTCTCCGAGGGCTTCCAGACCACGGGGTCGCCGCAGACGATCGCGTTGGTGGTATTCCACGCCCACGGCGCTACGGGGAAATTGAACGAGGTGATCACACCGATCGCGCTCAGCGGGTGCCAGGTCTCCATCATGCGGTGGCCCGGGCGCTCGCTGGCGATGGTGCGGCCGTAGAGCATGCGCGACTGGCCCAGGGCGAAGTCGCACATGTCGATCATCTCCTGGACCTCGCCGGCGCCCTCGGCCGGGATCTTGCCGACCTCGATGGAAACGACCCGGCCGAGATCGTCCTTGGCGCGGCGCAGCTCCTCGCCGAACAGGCGGATCAGCTCGCCGCGCGCGGGCGGCGGCACCATACGCCACTCGCGGAATGCGCGATCGGCGCGCTCGATGGCCGCGTTGGCCTCGTCGGCATCGCACTGGGTCACCGCGGCGACCGTATCGCCGGTGCAGGGTGAGACGACGTCGAGGTCACCCTGGGTGAAGGCGGATTCGTCGACGCCCAGGCGTGTGAGGACGTCGCGGGTTTCGGCACGGATATCCATGGGTCACGACTCCAACGTTCAGTCGGGTTGGCTGTGGCCGAAGCGAACCGCGCCTGTGGGGTTGCTCCCGAGGGCGGCGGTAAGCCGGTCGGCCAATGTCTTGTGCGGGTCCGGCGTGTAGCGGTCGTAGTGGCGCTGGTTCGTGCGGCCGATGGCGTGCTCACCGCTGAAGCTCGCCCCGAAACCCTCGACCGCGTGCGCCACGACTGTGTCGCGCAGCGTCTCCTCATAGCCCGCCTGGGCGCAACGCTCGCGCTCGGGGCAAACCAGATTGAAGTGGATGCCGCCATCGCCGACATGGCCAAAGTCGCAGACCTCGAGCTCGGGCCAATCGGCGGCCAAACGCTGGCGCATCGACGCCCGAAAGCGCATGACGTCGCCGCGGGCGAAGGCGAGGTCGAAGGCGAAGAGCTTGCCCGCCTTCTGCACCCCCTCGGATAACGCGTGGCGTAGCATCCAGAGGGGCTCGGGTGGACCCAAGCGCGCATCGGCCAGCGGCGCCTCGGGCTCGGCCCAGATGGCACCCAGGCGCCGCTCCAGTACGTCGGCGAGCGTGGGCTCGCCGTCGTCGGCGACATGGGGGCGCGCGATCTCGACCAGCAGGGCGATCTCGGGCAAGGGCCCATCGGCGAACGGATTGCGCAGCGACCGCGTGTGCTCCAGCGCGTGGCGCATGGCATTGCCCGACATGAACTCGAGCGCACTCAGATCGTTGCCCAAGTGCGTCTCCAACGGCGCCAGCAGCTCGGTGACCGCCGCCTCGTCACGCGGCACGAGCACGGCCGCTGCCCGCTCGCGCGGCAGGGGCTCGACGCTCAACACGGCCTCGGTGACGATGCCGAACGCACCGCTCGTGCCGATGAACAGCTGCTTCCAATCGGGCCCCGTATTGTCCTTGCGCAGCGACCGATCCAGGCGCAGCACCGTGCCGGCGGCATCGGCGAGCACCACGGTCAGCCCCAGCGTATTCGCCCGGACGTCGCCATAGCGCAGGAACCGGGCACCGCCCGTGTTGGTCGCGACCATACCGCCGACCATGGGATCGGCGCCGACATCGATGGGGAAGAACAAGCCGTACGGCTCGAGGCGCGCGTTGAGCTCGGACAGGCGCATGCCGGCACCGACCCGAACCGAGCGGTTGTCCGGATCGATCTCGCAGACCCGGTTGATGCGCTCCAGGCTCAGCACCGCTTGCCCGCCCGTGGCGTCCGGCGTCGATCCACCGACCAGGCCCGTATTGCCCGACTGGGCGACGAACGCGATGCCGTGGCGCACGCAAGAGGCCACCGCAGCCGCAACTGCACCGGTGTCGGCGGGGCGTATGACGAATGCCGCGGCGCCGCCCTCGCCACGCCAGCCTTGGCTCCAAGATGAACGATCGGCCTCGGGGCCCACGATGGCCTCGCTGCCGACGGCGTCGACGAGCTCGCGCGGCACGCGCTCGGTCATCAGGCGCCTCGGTCCGCCCGCGCACTCGGCTGTAGGCGATCCAGGCAGGCGCGTAGCGAGGCGCTCTCGCGCTCGGCGTAGAGCGCGAACTCGTCGGCCGGCATCGCCCCCAGCGCGGCCGCGAACGCCTCGCGGTTGGCGTCGGCGGCCACGCTCGGGCCGGCGTCGTCGCCCAGATTGGACTGGAAGATCCCGGCCGCGCTGACCGGCAGGAAGTCCTCGTAGACGATCGGATCGAAGCGCACCAGCCCGCACCCGATGAGCGCCTCGATATCGCCCCTGGCGCCGCCATTGCGGGCGGCTGCCTCGCCCTCGTCGGTGAGCGTGTACTGGAAATACGCCAGCCCCTCGGCGCGCATCGTGGCCGGATCGTCGGGGAAGGCCGCAAAGGTGCGCTCGAGATTGTCCATATAGGCCTGCGCATTCGAGCCATCGGGCGCGGGTGTCACCTCGGAGCGAGCCGCGGCCAGCAGCTCATCGTAGCGCGCGCGGCCCTTGGGCGTGAGCGCGGCGCCGCGTTGCTCGATCTCGCCGAAGCGCGCGGTGTGGTAGCCCTCGATGACGCCGCCGTTGCCGTCGGGGAAGCCCACCGGCTCCTCCAGCGCCTTGAACGAGGTCTGGCGCAACAGAATGGGGCAGCGCCGCTTGGGCGGGCCCTCGACTACCGCCTTGGGTGTAATGCCGCGCTCCGGCATCGCCGCCTGGGCGGCATCGATGTCGAGCGTGCGCGGGGTCAGGTGATTGATGTGCGGCCCACGGAACGAGACCACGTCGGCGATCAACGGATGGGCCGCATGCAGGCGCTCGTAGGTCGCCCGGTCGACGCTCGCGTGCGGGTGCCATCGGAACGTCTCGAGCAAGGCCTCGACGAACGCACTCGCCTGCCCCTGGGCTACTCCGCCGTCCTCCTCGGCGCGCTCGATCAGGTGTAGGGCCTCGTCGGTGAAGATCCGGCGCCGTGCCAGAATCGCCTCGGCCTCGGCCCGCAGATCGGCGTCGTCGACGAGATCGAGGCGCAGTAGCGACGTGAACACACGGAACGGGTTGGCCGCGAGCGCGGCCGGCTCGATCGGCCGGAATGCCGTCGAATGCACGGGGATGCCGGCGACGGTGAGATCGTAATAGCCGACCGGGTACATCCCCATCACCGCGAATGCTCGCGCCATGGTGGCGAGCTCGTCGGCGGTGCCGAGGCGGATCGCGCCGTGGCGCTCCTCGGCGAGGCGGTCGACGCCGTCGGTGGCGCGCAGCTCTCGTGCCAACGCTGGATCCGCCTCGAGGGTCGCGGCGTTGATGTCGGCGACCAGCTCGAGCAGTGTGCCGTAGGCCGGCACCTCGTCGCGATACATGCGCGACATCGCAGCCGAGAAGCGCGCCCGCAGATCGCTGGTCGCGACGAAATCGGTTTGCCCCATGGGACCGGTCCACGTCGTTGGGCACGGGCGGCTACGGTAGCGCGCCTTCGGGCGATTTTCTATCACTGTCTATGCACCGACACGGCCGCGAGCTAGCGCCTCGGTGGGGCACGGGCGGGGTAGGGCGCCCCGCCCGAACGCCGTCGCACTCATACCCGCAACAGCAGATATTGGCGCTCCCAGGAGCTGATCACGCGCAGATAGGTCGTGTACTCGGTCCGCTTGGACGCCAAGTAGGCCTGTGTGAAGCGCTCGCCCATGAGCTCGTGCAGCACGCGGCAGTCCTCAAGCGCGTCCAGCGCGCGCCCGAGCTCCGAGGGCAGGTTTTGGCCCGCCGCATAACCCACGGTGGTCAGCGGCGCACGGGGCTCGATCTGCTCGATCATGCCGAGGTAGCCGCACGCGAGATTGGCCGCCATCGCCAGGTAGGGATTGGCATCGGAGCCCGCGATCCGGCTCTCCACACGGGTGGCCTCTTGGCTGCTATACGGCACGCGCAGGCCCACCGTCCGATTGTCGTAACCCCATTCCGTATTGATCGGGGCCGCCAGATTGCCGGGCACCAAGCGCCGATAGGAGTTCACGTTGGGCGCGAGATAGGCGATCGCCGAGGGCAGGTAGTGCTGCAGCCCGCCGAGGTAGTGCCGAAATAGCGGACTCGGTGCCCCGGCCTCGTCGATGAACGCGATCTCGCCCGCCGCCGCATCGGTGACGCTCTGGTGGATGTGCAGCGAGCTGCCCGGCTCGCGCTGCATCGGCTTGGCCATGAAGGTCGCGTAGATGCCGAACTCGAACGCCACCTCGCGCAGGGTGCGCTTGAACATGAACACCTGGTCGGCGAGATCGAGCGGCGATCCGTGCTGGAAATTGATCTCCATCTGCCCCGAGCCCTCTTCCTGGATCAAGGTATCGATGTCCAGACCGAGCGACTCGCAGTAGTCGTACATCTTCTCGAACAGCGGATCGAACTCGTTGACCGCGTCGATGCTGTAGGCTTGATGCGATACGCCTTGCCGCCCCGAACGCCCAACCGGCGGCTCCAGCGGATAGTCCGAATCGGTATTCTGCTGGACGAGATAGAACTCGACTTCGGGTGCGACGATCGGCGTCCAGCCGCGCTCGCGGTAGAGCCCGATGACGCGCTCAAGGACCTGGCGCGGGGCCAAGTCGACCGAGTCGCCGTTGAGATAATAGCAATCGTGGATCACCTGCGCGGTGGGCTCGGCGGCCCAAGGCACCAGGCTCAAGGTATTAAGGTCGGGCACGAGCTCCATGTCCTGCTCGATCGGATTCCATATCCGCTCGTCGTCCTCCGGGTAGTCCCCCGCTGCCGTCTGGATGAAGATCGAGTCAGGCAGCCGCGGACGCCCGGCGTGCAAGTATTTGTCCGCCGGCATGATCTTGCCCTTCGGCGTCCCGGTCATATCCGGCACGAGGCACTCGACCTCCGTGATACCCCGCGCCTCGAACCACGCCTGCATCGTGGTCTCGCCCTGCTCGCCCTGCTTTCGCATAAATCACCTGGCTAGAAATCGCGTCTTCTAGGAAACGCTGCCCCTTGCGTGGTCAGGGCGCGAGGGCGTCACAGCGTTTCCTGGACGACTCCGAAAACGGCCCGGGGGATACGACCCCCCCGGGCCGCACTGCGCTTTAGCGGGACTGCACGTCCGTCCAAAGCTG
>CAYTWS010000046.1:0-8606 GCA_964442145.1 uncultured Ectothiorhodospiraceae bacterium
GTCGAGCAGCGCAGCGATGACCGGGTCGCGCACGATCAAGGTGACCTCGCAGCCGCGCGCGGCCAGCACGAACGCGTCGCGGCCCAGCCCGGCCGTGGCGTCGACCACGGCCGGGCGCTGACCCCGGCGTGCCCCGGCCGCGCGCGCCAGCGCCTCGCCGCCTTGTGCGCCCTGGCGGCCGCGGTAGCCGGTGCGCCCGGCGACGAATTCGGCGTAGACCGCGCCGGGTGCGCCATCGCCGGTGAGCTGGAGCTGGAGGCGCGCGTCGGTGTAGACCAGCATGAGCTGGCCGGGCTCGGTCGGCGGCCGGGTGGTGAAGGGCACGCCCAAGCGCTCGGCGAGCCGGCCGGCCTCGTCGCGGCGCCCCGCGGTTGCGCAGACCACCAGCCGAGGCGCGACCGGCGGCTGCGTCGCGCGCGATTGCCCGGCACGATCGTCGCTCATGGCCGATTGTTCCGATACACCGTTGCGCCTACGCCTGCGCGTGGCCCTCAAGCTCATGGCGGTCGCCGGCGGCGCCGCCGCACTCGCGATCGCCTTCGTCTATGCGACGGGCGGGGCGCCCGCCGCGCGCGACGCCGCGATCAAGCGGATCGGCGTCGGCGATCTGGCCCGCGACGAGGCGCGGATCGTCTCCTGGTCCGGCCGGCCCGTCATCATCGTACGCCTGGCGACGGCGGCCGATACTACGGCAAGCGCCGCCCGCGAGCCGTGGCGGGTGTATTTCGGCAACGATCCGCGCCACGGCTGCCTGCTGCGTTGGGCGGCTGGTGGCGGGGAGCTGCAGTCTCGCTGCGCCGACGCGCGCTACGGTGCCGACGGCGAGCCCATCGGCGCCACGCGCGGGCCTGCACTGCGCGTGCCGCCCCACCGCATCACCGACGATGGTGTTGTCGTGCTCGGTCGCGAGTAATCCGCAACGGGGCCGGCTTCAGCCCCTGGCCTCGTCGCCGCCTTGCTCCAAACGCTCGAGCCGGCGCTCCAGGCGCGCCAGCTGTTGCGCCATACGCTCACGGGCCGCCGTCTCGGCCTGGACGGTCGCGTCGAGCTGCTCGAGCTCGTGGCGCAGCCATGCGAGCCGCTCCTCGAGGGCCTCCAGGCGTTGCGCTTGCGTCATCGCGTACCCGCGACCACGACGTTCGAGGGGTTGCCGGCGGCGAAGGCGTGCATGTTCGCCACCATTTGATCGACCAAGCGCTGGCGGGCCGCATGGGAGGCCCAAGCGGTGTGCGGCGTGACGATGAGATTGGGGATATCGTTCGCCAGCAGCGGGTGATCGGGCGGCGGCGGCTCGGCCCCCAGCACGTCGATACCGGCGCCGGCGATGGTCCCGGCACGCAGGGCCTGCGCCAGCGCGGCCTCATCGACTAGGGGCCCACGCGCCGTGTTGATCAAAAACGCCGAGTCCTTCATGCGTTCGAGCTCGGTCGCGCCGATGATGCCTTGGGTCGCCGGCGTCAGCGGGCAATGGAGGCTGATGACGTCGGCCGACTCGACCAGCGTCGACAGGGCTACGCGGTCGTCGGGAATCGTCTCCGCGCCCGGGCGTGCCGCCACCATCACCTCCATGCCGAAGGCGGATCCCAAGGCGGCGACGCCGCGTCCCAGGGTCCCGTAGCCCACGATCCCGAGCGTCTTGCCGTCGAGCTCGGTGATGGGATAGTCCAGCAGGCAGAAGTGCGGGCTGGCGCTCCAGCGGCCCGCGCGCACGGCGTCGTGGTAGCGCTCGAGTCGTGTCGCCAGCGCGGTCAGCAGGGCGAAGGTGTGCTGCACGACCGATGCGGTGGCGTAGCCGGTGCAGTTGGATACCGTGACCCCATGGCTGCGGGCGGCCTCCGTATCGACGTGATCGAAGCCGGTGGCGGCGACGCAGACGCAGCGCAGCTGGGGCGCTTGCGCGAACGCCTCGGGTCCCAAGGCCACTTTGTTGGTGATGACCAGCTCGGCGCTGGCGAGGCGTTCGGGCACGGCCTCGGCCGGGGTATGGTCGTACCAATCCCAGTGCTCGGCGAGCTGCTCAAATGCCTCGAGATCGAGGCCCGGGCCGAGGGTGGCCGCATCGAGGATGACGGCGTGGCGAAAGAGTGGCTTCATACGACTTGGTACCGGCGGCGCAGATCGCGTAACAGAACAAAGACCACGGGCCAGAATACCAGGGCCAGGGCGGGTGCGCCGAAATACAGCCAGGGATTGTCGGGTGCGCGGTCGGCGAGCCCGCTGGTCCACAGGACGAGGCCTTGTTTCGCGGTCAACAGCACGGCGACGACGACCGCCTGTTGGAGCAAGGGGTAGACGCGCAAGCGTTGATGGTTGTGGATGACGAAGGCCGCCGCCAGAACCATCCCGAGCGCGTTCTGGCCCAGCAGCGCACCCTGGGCGACGTCGAGCAGCAGCCCCGCGATGAAGGGCACGGCGAGCCCGAAACGCGGCGACAGGGCGATCGCCCAATAGAGCACCACCATCGTCACCCAATCGGGCCGGAATGGCCCGGCCATCTCGGGTAGCGGCAGCATCGTCAGCATCAAGGCGACGATCAGTGTGGCCGTGATCAATACGATCCGCGCCGTCACGGTTGCTCCTCGCCGGTTCCATCCGCGGATCCGCCGGTGGCGGCGGGATCGCCGTCGGCCTCGCGCGCGCCACCCGAGCGCGCCCGCTCGGTGCCGCTTTCGGACCACACGAGCAACACCTCGCGCGAGCGTCCCAGCTGGGCCCGCGGCGCCGCGATCACTTGGGCGAAGGGCTGGCCCGGGCGCCGGTCCACTTGGACGACACGCGCGACCGGGTAGTTCGGCGGGAAACGCCCGCCCAGGCCCGAGGTGACCACGAGATCGCCCTCGCGGATGTCGGCGCTATTGGGGATGTAGAGCAGCTCCAGGCGGTCGGGCTCGCCCGTGCCCGCCGCGACCGTGCGCAACCCATTGCGATTGATCTGCACGGGCAGGGCATGGTTCGGGTCCGAGATCAACAGCGCAGTTGCCGTGAACGGGCCCACGTGCTCGATCTGGCCCATCACGCCGTGGGCATCGATGATCGGCTGGCCCTGGAAGACGCCGTCGGTCGAGCCCTGATTGATCACCACCTGTTGGCGATAGGGGTCGAGATCGACCGACAGCAGCTCGGCGATGAGCACGCGCTCGTCGCGATCGGCGGTGGCGTCGAGCAGACTACGCAGGCGCTCGTTCTCGCTCTTGATGGTGGCGAACTTCTGCTGGCGCGCACGCAGCTCGAGGTTCTCGCGCTCGAGCTCGTTGACCCGCTCGATGAGCGCCGCACGCGACTGCATTCGCTGCGAGCCCCAGCCGAAAAACGCGGTGGGCGCGGACACGACATAGCGTATAGGCGCGATCGCACCCGAGAGGAAGCCGCGCACCGTCTCGAGGTGGTTGGCCTGGTGATCCCACACCATGAGGCCGGTCGCCAGCACCACCGACAACAATAGGCGCGCGAGCGGGCCGGTGCCTTGCTGGAATAGGGGTTGCATCACGCCGCTCCGGCGGGGATGCCCGCGTCCCGCCCGGGCGCAGCGCCCTTATTCGACCGAGACGAAGCCCGTGCCGTGCTCATCGATCAATTCGAGGATCCGGCCGCCACCCCGGCACACGCAGGTCAGCGGGTCCTCGGCGACGACCACGGGCAGGCCCGTCTCCTCCATGAGCAGGCGATCGAGGTCGCGCAGCAGGCTGCCGCCGCCGGTGAGCACGATGCCGCGCTCGGCGACGTCGGCGCCGAGCTCGGGCGGGGTCTGCTCCAGCGCGGTCTTGACCGCGCTGACGATACCGTAGAGCGGCTCTTGCAAGGCCTCGAGGACCTCGTTGGAGTTGAGCGTGATCGAGCGCGGCACGCCCTCGGAGAGGTTGCGCCCCTTGACCTCCATCTCGAGCAGCTCCTTACCCGGATAGGCGGAGCCGATCTCGTGCTTGATGCGCTCGGCCGTGGCCTCACCGATCAGGGCGCCGTAGTTGCGCCGTACGTAGTTGACGATGCCCTCGTCGAACTTGTCGCCGCCGATGCGCACCGAGGCCGAGTAGACGATGCCGTTGAGTGACATCACCGCGACCTCGGAGGTGCCGCCACCGACGTCGAGCACCATCGAGCCTTGCGGCTCGGACACGGGCATGCCCGCGCCGATCGCCGACGCCATGGGCTCCTCGACCAGGAACACGTTGCGCGCGCCCGCGCCGGCGGCCGACTCGCGAATGGCGCGGCGCTCGACCTGGGTGGCGCCACAGGGCACGCAGACCAGCACACGCGGGCTCGGCCGGAAGTAGCGCGAGTCGTGCGCCTTCTTGATGAAGTGCTGGAGCATCTTCTCGGTGATATTGAAGTCGGCGATGACGCCATCCCGCATGGGCCGGATCGCCTGGATCGACTGCGGGGTGCGCCCGACCATGCGCTTGGCCTCTTCGCCGAACGCCTCGATCTTGGTACCCCCGCCACGTTCCTGGCGCACGGCGACGACGGAGGGCTCGTTGAGCACGATCCCCTTGTCGCGGACGTAGATCAGGGTGTTGGCGGTGCCGAGATCGATCGAAAGATCGGTGGAGAACAGTCCCCGAAAGAAGCCGAGCATGCTTGAGTTGTGTCCGTAGGCGGGTGGGGGTCACAGCGAAGCCGCTACTGTAGCAAGGGGGGCTACCCCTCACAAGCGCGGCCAGCGCTGACCATACCGTGTCGATTGGCCAATATGATAGCCTCACGCTTCTGTGCGCGGCGACCTACGATGCACCCCAGCAAAGGAGTCCGCCCATGGCCCTTTCCGCCGACGAAGTCCGCAAGATCGCCCGTTTCGCACGGATCGCGGTCGACGATGAACAGGTCAGTGACTACGCCGGCGAGCTCTCGAGCATCCTCGAGTTCGTCGATCAAATGGCCCAGGTCGACACCACCGACGTCACACCGATGGCACACCCGCAGAGCGCGACCCAACGGCTGCGCCCCGACGTCGTCACCGAGCCCAACCGCCGCGAGCGCTATCAAGCCATCGCGCCCAGCGTCGAGCGCGGTCTCTATCTCGTGCCGCGCGTGGTCGAATGACCGCCGCCGCGCCGTGTAAGCCAGCCCGGATCCAACCGCATGTTTGACTGGACCATCGCGCAACAGGCCCGCGCCCTCGCCGACGGCGACGCCACCAGCGAGCAGCTCACCCAAGCCGTGCTCGAGCGCATCGACGCCGTCGACGGCGCCCACAACGCCTTCATTACGGTCACCCGCGAGCAAGCGCTGGCGCAGGCCCGCGCCGCCGATGCCGAGCGCGCCGCCGGCCGCGCCGGGGCGCTGACCGGCGTGCCCGTGGCCCACAAGGACATCTTCTGCACCGATGGTGTGCGCACCTCGTGCGGCTCGCGCATGCTCGACAACTTCGTCTCGCCCTACGACGCCGCCGTCGTCGCCAACATGCGCGCCGCGGGGCTGGTCATGGTGGGCAAGACCAACATGGACGAGTTCGCCATGGGCTCGTCCAACGAGACGAGCTACTACGGGCCCGTGCGCAACCCCTGGGACCCCGAGCGCGTCCCGGGCGGGTCCTCGGGGGGCTCCGCGGCGGCCGTCGCCGCGCGCATGGTCGCCGGCGCGACGGGCACCGACACCGGCGGCTCCATCCGCCAGCCGGCCGCGCTGTGCGGCATCACGGGCCTCAAGCCCACCTACGGGCGGGTGTCGCGCTTCGGCATGGTCGCGTTCGCCTCGAGCCTGGACCAGGGTGGGCCCATGGCGCGCACCGCCGAGGATTGCGCCCATCTACTGGGGGCGATGGCCGGATTCGACCCCAACGACTCGACCAGCCTGGATCGCCCCGTCGACGACTACGCCGCGGGCCTCGATGCGGTCGACCTTTCGGGCATGAAGATCGGTCTGCCGAGCGAATATTTCGCCGAGGGCATGTCGGCCGGGGTGCGCGAGCGCGTCGAGGCCGCGGCGACGACGCTGCGCGAGCTCGGCGCCGAGCTCGTCGACGTCTCGTTGCCGCACACTGCCGCGTCGGTGCCGACCTATTACGTGGTCGCGCCCGCCGAGGCGTCGTCGAATCTGTCGCGCTTCGACGGTGTGCGCTTCGGCTATCGCTGCGACGATCCGCAGGATGTCACCGACCTCTACGAGCGCTCGCGCGGCGAGGGCTTCGGCGACGAGGTCAAGCGCCGCATCATGGTCGGCACCTATGCGCTGTCGGCGGGCTACTACGATGCCTACTATTTGAAGGCGCAGAAGATCCGCCAGCTCATCAGCCAGGACTTCCAGGCCGCCTTCGACGACGTCGACGCCGTCCTGGCGCCGACGTCGCCGTCGACGGCCTTCCCGATCGGCGAGCGCAGCGCCGATCCGGTCGCGATGTATCTCTCGGACGTCTATACGATCGCGGCGAATCTGGCGGGGCTGCCGGGGCTGTCCATGCCGGCGGGCTTCGCCGAGGGCTTGCCCGTGGGCGTGCAGCTCATCGGCCAGGCCTTCGACGAGCGCCGTTTGCTGGGCATCGCCCACCGCTTCCAGCAAGCCACCGATCACCACGCGCAGGCGCCGGCCGTAGCGCCCGCATAAGGCGGAGTCGACGAGATGGAGTGGGAGACCGTCATCGGGCTGGAGATCCACGCCCAGCTCGCCACCAACAGCAAGATCTTCTCGGGCGCGTCGACCCAGTTCGGCAACGAGCCCAACACCCAGGCCTGCCCGGTCGATCTGGGCCTGCCCGGTGTCCTGCCCGTGCTCAACGAGGGCGCGGTCGAGATGGCGGTGCGCTTCGGCCTGGGTATCGACGCCGACCTGCAAGGGCGCTCGGTGTTCGCGCGCAAGAACTACTTCTACCCGGATCTGCCCAAGGGCTATCAGATCTCGCAGTACGAGATCCCCGTGATCGGGCGGGGCCAGCTGCAGATCGCGCTCGACGATGGCACGGTCAAGACCATCGGTATCACGCGCGCGCACATGGAGGAGGACGCGGGCAAGTCGCTGCACGAGGACTTCCACGGCCTGACCGGGATCGACCTCAACCGCGCGGGCACGCCGCTGTTGGAGATCGTCTCCGAGCCCGACATGCGCTCGCCGGCCGAGGCGGTCGCCTACGCCAAGAAGATCCGCACGCTGGTGCGCTATCTGCGCATCTGCGACGGCAACATGCAGGAGGGCTCGCTGCGCGTCGACGCGAACCTGTCGCTGCGCCCCGCCGGCAGCGACGCCTTCGGCACGCGTACCGAGATCAAGAACGTCAACTCGTTCCGGTTCCTGGAGAAGGCGCTGAATTACGAGTACGAGCGCCAACGCGAGATCCTCGCCGACGGCGGCGCCGTCGTCCAGGAGACGCGCCTGTACGACCCCGACGCCAACGAGACCCGCTCGATGCGCACCAAGGAGGAGGCGCACGACTACCGCTACTTCCCCGACCCCGACTTACTGCCGCTCGAGGTCGACGAGGCGTTCGTCGAGCGCGTGCGCGCCCATCTGCCGGAGCTACCCGACGACAAGCGCGAGCGCTTCGTCGCCACCTACGGGCTGCCGCAGTACGACGCCAACGTGCTCACCGCCTCGCGCGAGCTCGCCGACTACTACGAGCGCGTCGTTGCCGCCGCGGGCGGCGAGGCCAAGACCGCGGCGAACTGGGTCATGTCGGAGCTCGGCGGCGTGCTCAACGCCCAGGGCATCGACATCAGCGAGAGCCCCGTCTCGGCCGACGCCCTGGGCGGTCTCATCCAGCGCATCAGCGACGAGACCATCTCGGGCAAGATCGCCAAGCAGGTCTTCGAGGCCATGGTCGAAGGCGAGGGCAGCGCCGACGAGATCATCGCCGCGCGCGGGCTCAAGCAGATCACCGACGAGAGCGAGCTCGAGCGCATGATCGCCGAGGTGGTCGAGGCCAACCCGCAGCAGGTCGAGCAGTACCGCGCCGGCAAGGGCAAGGTCCTGGGCTGGTTCGTCGGCCAGGTCATGAAGGCGTCGGGCGGTAAGGCCAACCCCGAGCAGGTCAACCGGCTGCTCAAGGCGAAGCTCGACGGCTGATGTCGCTGCCGCGGCGCCCCCGTTCGTACAACCCGCTGCCAGGAGGCAGTCGCCGACCATGAACGTCTCGCTCACCCAGCGCGAATATCGGCTCCTGATCGATCTGTTGCTGGCGGCCGATTGGGTCATCCACGGCCACCGCCGAGAGGAGCCGGCCGAGGCCGAGCCCTACCGCATGGTCGTCCAGAAGTTGCTCTCGCTGGCCGAGGATTTCGGCATGGGCGATCTGGTCGAGATCGACGAGAGCAACAACCAGTATCGGCCCACGCCCAAGCTCGAGCGCGAGACCGGTGCCTGGCAGCTCCTCGATGAGTACGACGACCTGGTGTTCTGGGAGGAGCTCATCGTGCGCCTCGCCGAGCGCGACGTGGCCCACATGCCCGGCAAGGGCGATGTGGCGAAGATGTCGCCCGAGGACTACAAGCGCCTCGCCGGTCCGTTGGAGGACAAATACGCCAGCGAGTTCTACGAGCACGGCCTGGATCGGTTGACGCTGCCGAACTCGTAATCCTTCCCCGCGAATTGCCATCGACAGGCCATCCGGTAGCCTGAGTGCCCTCATGGTTCCGGCCGCGCTTATCAGCGTGGCCGGGTTCCGTTGTGCGCCGGGCACGGCG
>CAYTWS010000047.1:0-8581 GCA_964442145.1 uncultured Ectothiorhodospiraceae bacterium
GGGCGACGCGGCGCACACCGCCGGCGACGAGACGCGCCAACACCGCTTGCAGGCCGGGCGCGTCGGGCGTGGTGAGCCCGGCGGGCCAGGCACTGGCGTCGCCGCCACCGAGCGTGCCGAGGGCGGCCGCCGGGGCGGCGCCATCATCGAGCATGGCGGCGACGAACTGGGCCACCGACGTCTTGCCATCGGTACCGGTCACGGCGACCACCTGGTCGAGCCGGGCGCTGGGCTCGCCGTGCAGCGCGGCGGCCATCGCCCCCAAGCGCCCGGCCAGTCGCGGCACCGGTAGCGCTGCCACGGCGGCGTCGCCGCACTGCCGCGTATGCACTGGCTGCCACTGGGCATCGTCCGCATCGTAGAGCACGGCGCGCGCACCGCGCGCGAGGGCGTCGCCGAGGAAGTCCAAACCGTGGCCGCGGCTGCCGGGCAGGGCCACGAACGCCGCGCCGGGTGCGACGGCCCGGCTATCCAGGGTCAAGGCGTCGATCGCGACCGGTGAGCCGCTCGCGGCGAGGCCAACGGCGGTGAGCAGATCGTCGAGGGCGACGTTGTCTCCGGACGCCGGCGCCATCATCGCTGGGCTCCCGCTCGGGCGGTGATCAACTCCTCACGGCCGACATCGGGCTCGATGTCGAGCAGCCGCAGGGCGCCCGCCATCGCCTGGGCGAACACGGGCGCGGCCACCTGGCCGCCGTAGTACTGCTCCCCTTGGGGCTCGTCGAGCATCACCACGGCGGCGATGCGCGCGTCCTCGACCGGGGCGAAGCCGGCGAACACGGCGCGATAGCGGTCCTCGGCGTAGCCATGATCGGCGAGCTTGTGCGCCGTACCGGTCTTGCCGGCGACGTTATATCCAGCGACCGCGGCGCGCTGGCCCGTGCCCTCGGGCGAGACCGCGCCGTCGAGCATCGTCTGGACCTCGCGCGCGGTCTCGGTGGTAAAGATCCGCTGCCCGTCGGCGCGTCCGTCCGCCGAGTCGACCGGACGGAAGCGCACGGGCGGGCGCACACCGTCGTTGGCGATGGCGGCATAGGCGCGGGCGAGCTGCAGCGGTGTGACGGCGACCCCGTAGCCGAACGCCATCGTCGCCTGCTCCACCGGCCCCCATGCGCCCGGGGCCATGAGCTCACCGTTGGCCTCGCCCGGGAAGCCGCTGCCAGTCGGCGCCCCCAGGCCGAATTGCGCGAACGTCTGCCACATGGCGCGCGCTTCGAGCGACAGCGCGATCCGGCTCGCGCCGACGTTGCTCGATCGCTGGACCACCTCGGTGACGTCGAGCGGCCCCAGATCGCGCCGGTCGGCGATGGTGTGGCCGCCGACGGTGATCTGGTTGGGCGCGGTGAACACGCGCGTGTCGGGCTCGAACCGGCCGGTGCCGAGTGCAGCGGCCACGGTCATCGGCTTCATCGTGGAGCCGGGCTCGAACACGTCGGTGACCGAGCGATTGCGCACCACATCGCCGCGGCGCTCCTGGCGATTGTTCGGATTGAACGCCGGCTGGTTGACCATCGCCAGCACCTCGCCCGTGGCCACATCGAGCATGACCAGCGAGCCCGCACGGGCGTCGTGGCGCGCGACCGCGCCCTTGAGCTCGCGATACGCGAGATACTGCAGCCGCCGGTCGATCGACAGCGCGACATCGCGGCCCGGCTCGGCCGCGCGGATCTGGGCCAAATCCTCGACCACGCGGCCGTGGCGGTCCTGCACCACCCGTTTGCGCCCGGCCTCGCCCGACAGCACCTGGTCGTAGGCGAGCTCGAGGCCCTCTTGGCCTCGGTCGTCGACCCCGGTGAAGCCCACCACGTGGCTCGAGACCTCGCCGGTCGGATAGTAGCGCCGGTACTCACGCCGCTTGCGCACCCCGGAGACGCCGAGCGCCATCACCTCGCGCGCCTCGGAGGGGCGCAGATGGCGCTCCAGCCACACGAACTCGCGATCGCCGGCTTGCTCGACCCGCTGGCTGAGCCCTTGCGGTGATTGCCCCAAGGTCCGCGCGAGGGCCTGGAGCTGCTCGGCCGAGGAATCCAGCTGGGTTGGATCGGCCCAAATCGACCAGACCGGGGTGCTAATCGCCAAGGGCTCGCCCTGGCGATCGAGCAGCATGCCGCGGTGGGTCGGGATGGGTACGCTGCGCACGTGGCGGACCTCGCCCTGGCCCTCCAGGAAATCGCGGCGCAACACCTGCAGATCGATCGCGCGCGCCACGATCGCCCCGGCGGCGACCATGCACGCGCCGGCGACGAGCGCCGCCCGCCCGCGGGGAATCGACTGATTGGCCCGCTTGCGCTCACTCATGGCACGAGCACGATCCGGGCCCGATCGAAATCGGGTAAGCGCATGTCGAGGCGCTCGCGCGCGATCCGCTCGATCCGGCCGTGTGTGGCCCAGGTACTCTGCTCGAGCTGCAGGCGACCCCATTCGGTCTCGAGACGCGCCTGCTCATCCTCGAGGTCCTGGAGCTCGGCGAAGCGCGCACGCTCCTGGTGCTGGCTGTAGACGACGGCCAGCGCGCTCGCGATCACGAGCGCCGCCAGCACGGTCGCTGTGAGTCCGGAAGCCTTCATGCCACGCGCTCCGCCACCCGTAGGCGCGCGCTGCGCGCCCGGGGATTCGCTTGGGTCTCTCGCTCGCTCGGCACGACCGGCCGGCCCACTAGGCGCATCGTTGCCGGTGCCCGCCCGTCGCCAGGCTCGGGTAGCGGTTGCCCGCGCGCATCGCGCCCGGCCCCGCCCGTGGCCCCCGCATGGGCCCGCAAGGCGCGCTTGATACGGCGATCCTCGAGCGAGTGGAAGCTGATCGCGGCGAAGCGCCCGCCCGGCGCCAACACCTCGGGAATAACCGCCAAGGCCGCATCGAGTGCCTCGAGCTCGCCGTTGATGTGCATCCGGATCGCTTGGAACGTACGGGTGGCGGGATGGCGGTCGCTGTCGCGACGCGGCACCGCCCGGGCGACGATCTCGGCGAGCCGCTGGGTGCGCTCGATGGGCGTGTGGGCCCACTCGCGCACGATGGCGCGCGCGATCCGGCGCGCGTAGCGCTCCTCGCCGAGCTGCCACAGCACGCGCGCGATCTCGCCTTGGTCCGCGGCGGCGAGCCAGTCCGCGGCCGAGCGTCCGCTCGAGGGATCCATGCGCATATCGAGGGGCCCATCGCGGCTGAAGCTGAAGCCGCGGGCCGGCGTCTCGAGCTGCGGCGAGGACACACCCAGATCGATCAGGACACCATCGAAGCCCTCGGCCGGTCCGTACTGGGCAGCGATCTCACCCAACATCGCAAAGTCCCCCTGCACCACGCGGACCCGCGGGTCGCCACTGAAGTGGGCGCGCGCAGCCGCGACGGCTTCGGGATCGCGGTCGAGCACCCAGAGGCCACCACCGGCCCCGAGGCCCTCTTGCAGTGCGGCCGCATGGCCGCCGCGGCCGTATGTCGCGTCCAGGTAGCGCCCATCGGCGCGCATCGCCAATGCAGCCACGGCCTCCGAGAGGAGGACCGGACGGTGCTCTGTCGACGCATCCATACCGCCTCAAATCGACAAGGACTCGAGCGCCGACGGCAGCTCGAGCCCCTCGTCGTCATCGTCGGCCGCCAACCAAGCCGCGCGACGCTCATGCCATGTGTCCTCGTCCCATAGCTCGAACTTGTTGCCTTGCCCGATCAGCACGACCCGGCGATCGATCCCCGCGAATTCGCGCAGCGGTCCGGGTACGAGGATCCGGCCCTGCGCATCGAACTCGCATTCGGTGGCGTGGCCGATCAGCAGCCGCTGGAGCCGCCGCGCCTGCTTGTTCAGCGAGGGCAGCTGCACCAGCTCGCGCTCGATCGCCTCCCACTCGCCCATGGGGTAGAGCAGCAGGCAACCGTCGCGGTCGACCGTGACCACGACCCGACCGTCGGACTCGGCCTGCAAGCGGTCGCGATAACGCGCTGGAACCGCCATGCGTCCCTTTGCATCCAGGCTGAGATAGGTTACGCCTCGAAACACGGCGGCTCCTGGTCTGAGTAACCACGATTACCCACTTTTCCCCACTACTAGACACGGACTATAGGTACCCCCTGTAACGGGTGTCAACCACAATCGGCCTCGCCATGGACGCCAAAAGCCGCTCCAGACAAGAACTTACGTGAAAAAAGGAGTGCACGGGCCGTGTTTGCCCCACGGATCGGGAACCTGGGAGACACTCTTGAGGCGCGACATAACGAATCTTCCGAGAGGTATTGCCAGGCCTCTCGGTCGATTAATAGAACAGCGGCGATCCGCGATTGGACCGCCGCTGCGTGCGAGCGAGGGATGGAGCCGGCCATAAGCCGGGTTCTGTCGTGGGCAGCCATTCATCTCGGACGGGCGTCACCGCCCGCCTCTAGCGGCCTACCCGGGGACCACGCGGGCCACGTGCTCGTCCCCCTATTTGGCCTTGCTCCGGGTGGGGTTTGCCGTGCCGCCGGTGTTACCACCGACGCGGTGCGCTCTTACCGCACCGTTTCACCCTTGCCGGCAGCCCGCAGGCTGCTTAGGCGGTCTATTCTCTGTGGCACTTTCCGTCGGCTCACGCCGCCCAGGCGTTACCTGGCACCCTGCCCTATGGAGCCCGGACTTTCCTCTCCCGCTTTGGCTCGAGCGGGAGCGGCTGCCTGGCCGACTCCAGCGATGATTCTAACACGCGCCCTCGCGCTAGCTGCAGCCGTGGGACATCGTGGGACGCGGCGTGGAGCGGCGGTGGGGAGGATTAGTCCTCGCCGCGGCGACGCAGGGCGAGATCGTAGGCGTAGCGCCGGCGGCAACCGGTCAGGCGCGCGGCCACCGCCGCCGCGCGCGCCGGAGCCAGCTCGGCCAACAGTGCGTCCAGAGCCTCTTCGACGCTGGGCGCACGCGCCGGCGCCCGCTCCAGCGGCGCCCCCGCGATCACCAGCACGGCCTCGCCGCGGCGCTGCTCCAGCGCCGCCCCCACGAGCTCGGCCAAACCCGCGAGATCGCGCCGAGCCACGGTCTCATAAGCCTTGGTCAATTCGCGTGCGAGGGTCGCCGGACGGTCACCGCCGAATAGGCGCACCAGATCGGCCAATGTCGCCTCGATCCGATGGCCTGCTTCGAACAGGATGAGCGTACGTGTCTCCTGCGCGAGGCCTTGCAATCGTGTGCGCCGCGCGCTCGCCTTGGCCGGCAGGAATCCCTCGAACAGGAAGCGGTCGGTTGGCTGCCCGGCCACCGACAGGGCCGCGGTGGCCGCCGAGGGCCCGGGGACGGTGCGCACGGGTATTGCGGCCTCGTGCGCGGCGACCACGAGCGGATAGCCCGGGTCGCTAATCCCCGGGGTGCCGGCGTCGCTGACGAGCGCCACGGACGCGCCACCGGCAAGGCGCTCGATGAGCGCCGGCACCCGCTGGCGTTCGTTGTGCTCATGCAGCGAGACGAGCTCGGTGGTCACCCCGAGATCCTTGAGCAAGTGCCCCGTATGGCGGGTGTCCTCGGCGGCGACGACCGCCGCCTCGGCCAAAACCCGGCGCGCGCGCGCGCTGATGTCGTCGCGGTGACCGATCGGTGTGGCCACCACGTACAGGCAGCCGGGCTCGATTGACACGTGGCGGGACGCCCCAGATACTTCCCCTCTTCCAGCTACTCTGCCCGTGCACATTGCGCCATACAACCCCGACATCACGCCCGCTCACGCGCGCCCTGCTGGGGCGCCGTTGCAGCCTTGCGATCGCCGCCGTGCTGCTCGCCGCGTGCGCGGGTCCGCAGCCGACCGAGCCCGACGCGGAGCCGGATGAGCAAGCCCAGGCCGCCGCCGAACGCGCCGAGCTGCGCGAGCGCGCCGAGGCGTTGCTCGAACAAGAGCGCCCCCTCGCCGCCGTGCGGATGTACCGACGGCTCGCCGAGCGCGCTGAGCCCGAGGCACAGCTGCGCTGGCAATTGCGCATCATCGAGGTGCTCTTCGACGCGGATCACCCCGAGCTCGCGCTCGCCTGGCACCGCCGGATCGAAGGGATGAGGGTCCCGTCCGAGCTGATCACGCGCAAACGCCTCGTCGATGCCCGCGTCGCCGTCGAGCAACGCCAGGGTGTGCGCGCGCTGCGGCTTCTCCCGGTGATCACCGCCGATACCCCCGATGATGTGCGCGCGCGGATTCTCGCGATTCGTGCCGACGCCTACGGCGTTACGGGCCAGCCCGTGCGCGCTTTCCAGGCACGCTTGGCCCGTGCGCAGTACCTCGACACGGACGCGGCGCGCCGGACGAACGATGACGCGATCTGGGCGCTGCTGCAGTCGGTACCCGCCGATCGCCTCGGTGAGCTAGCGAAGCGCGGTGATGTCTCGGAGCGGGTGCGCGGCTGGGCCGAGCTCGCGCAGGCGGTGCGGCGCTCGCGCCTGGGCGAGCGCGGTATCAAGCGCGCCCTGGCCGACTGGCGCTCGAACTACCCGGGCCACCCCGCACAGGCGTTCAGCCGCGACCTCGAGGACCGCGTCCTGGAGCAATTCAAGTATCCCGAGAAGATCGCGCTGCTGCTACCGCTGACGGGCGATCTCGCCGAGCCGGCCAAGGCCATCCGAGACGGTCTGCTCGCGGCCTACTACGACCAGCCCGACTACGTCACGCGCCCGCGTGTGGCGATCTACGACACCGGCGAGGAGGGCGCCACGGTCGACGCCGCCTACGATCGGGCCGTCGACGAGGGGGCCGGCTTCGTGGTGGGTCCACTCGCGAAGGACGGGGTGCGCACACTCGCCGGGCGCGAGGCACTGGAAGTGCCGACCCTGACGCTCAACTACGCCGGTGGCTCGGGCTCGGCACAGCGCCGCCCGTCGGTGCTTTATCAATTCGGCCTGCTGCCCGAGGACGAGGCCCGGCAGGCGGCCGAAGCGGCTACGCAGAACGACCACTTCAATGCGGTCGCACTTACGCCGTCGGGGGATTGGGGCCGCCGCATGCTCGAAGCGTTCCGCGGGCGCTTCGACGAGCTCGGCGGGCAAACGCTCGAGCATACGCCCTACAACTCGCGAGCCACCGACCACAGCCGACCGATCCGGCGCCTGCTCAACCTGGACGCCAGCAGCGCCCGCCACCGCCGACTGGAATCGGCGATCGGCCGCGATGTGGTCTTCGAGCCGCGCCGGCGCCAGGACGTCGAGGTGATCTTCGCCCCGTCCATGGCGGAACAAGCGCGCTTGATCAAGCCACAGCTGGAATTCCATCGAGCGGGCGACATCCCCGTGTACGCCACCTCTCATGCCTTCACGGGCACGCCCGACCGGGACGCCGATTTCGACGTCAACGGGCTCAACTTCACCGAGACCCCGTGGGTCATCGAGGGCTTGGCCCATCTGGGCCGCGGCGACGGGCTCCACGCACGCATCACCCAGGCTTGGCCACAGCGCCAAGAGCGCATGCCGCGCCTCTACGCCCTGGGCATCGACGCGTTCTCGCTGCTGCCCCATCTCGGGCGCCTCGGCGACGACGAGACCGCCGGCCTGGCGGGGCGTACCGGACGCCTGACGGTCAACGCCGACAACGAGGTCCACCGCAAGCTCCAGTGGGCCCGCTTCGTCCAGGGGGTCCCGATCGCCGTGCCGCGCCCCGAGGCCCCGATCGGCCCCCATTTCGACGACTGGATCGGTCTCGGTGGAGGCGAGGGCAGCGGTGGCCAGTGACCCGGCCCACACGGACGGCGACGCGGCCGAGCAGCGCGCCCTCGAGCATTTGAGCGCCTGCGGCCTCCGCTTAATCGAGCGTAATTACCGTAGCCGCTGGGGCGAGATCGATCTCGTCATGGACGACGGCGCCACAATCGTATTCGTCGAGGTGCGCTACCGGCGCCACCGCCACTTTGGCGGCGCGCTGGGCAGCATCGACGAGCGCAAGCGCCGGCGGATCGTCCACACAGCGCAGGATTTCCTGGCCCGCCGGCGCCTGGGCGACCGCACCGCCCGCTTCGACGTCGTTTCGGTCGCCGCTAGCGACCGGGTCGATTGGGTGGCGGGGGCCTTCGAGGCCGACTGAGCGCGAGCGTTGAGAGCGAAGCAGATGGATCCCGAAGCGACCGTTCACCGCCACTTCGACGCCAGCATCGACGCCAAACAACGGGCTCGGGATCGCCTCGCACGTCCGATCGGCGCCGCTGCCGACCTGCTCGCCCGCGCGATCGAGGGCCGCGGCAAGATCCTCGCCTGCGGCAACGGCGGCTCCGCCGGTGACGCGATGCACCTGGCCTCGGAGCTGGTCAATCGCTTCGAGCGCGACCGGGCCGCCCTGCCGGCGATCGCCCTAAGCGCCGACACTCCGACGCTGACCTCGATCGCCAACGACACCGGCTACGAGCGCGTATTCGCACGCCAAGTGGAGGCGTTGGGGCAAGACGGCGATGTCCTCGTCGCGGTGAGCACGAGTGGCCAATCGCCCAACGTCGCCGCTGCAGTGGATATGGCCCATGGGCTCGGGATGACGGTGATCGCGCTGACGGGCAAGGACGGCGGCCCGCTCGCGCGTGCCCTCGCCGAGCGCGATGTGGAGATCCGTGCGCCGTCGGCCGCGACCGCCCGCATCCAGGAGATCCACCTGGTGGTGATCCACTGCCTGTGCGATGT
>CAYTWS010000048.1:0-8535 GCA_964442145.1 uncultured Ectothiorhodospiraceae bacterium
ATCTTCGACCGATCCCGGGCGTTCGCTGATCGAGCGCTTGCCCGCGAGCCGGCCGGGCATCGGGGTCAGATCTTGCAGTGCAACAGAGATAGCGCGCGATAGAACGCGGGTATGGCGGAGTGGCGGCGCTGCCGTGCCGTGCTGGTGGGAATGGTGGGGCGGCGTCATGCGGTGGGTGGATACGCGTCATCGGCGAAGTAGCGCCCGGGTGTGAGCCCGAAGTGGGCGCGGAAGCGGTCGACGAAGCCGTTGACGGTGGCGTAGCCGAGCTCGAAGGCGACGGTGATCACGGGTGCCCATCCGGCGAGGCGCTCGACGGCGAGCTGCATGTAAGTCCAGTGTCAGGTCTTGTCCGTTGCCCGTGATTGCGGAGAGCGGGGTGTCTGGCGTGACGGGGTGCAACGGGGCCGGGTATTGCGTTTTGCACGATGGCGGTGCGAGGCAAAACGCAAGTCCTGGCGCTGTGAGCGCGTCGGCCGGTTCACAGGAGCGCCCTTGCAGCGATGAGGTGCGAGTCGCGCAACCGAGCCTGCTGCCAGCTTCACACGGCTGGGTCTGGGACCCATAGTTGGCCGTCGCACGTGGCCTCGCACCCACGTGGGCGGTCGTACCGAAGATTCTCCGGTATGGCTGGATGTTCGACCGGTCAACCCGGTTTGCTCTGCTAATGACGAGTGCGAGCGAATATGCGAGCCTTTCTATCTCATATTAGGAAGGTACGCGGCCGCCGGCGGTTTAGCCAAGAGCGCCACTAACTTCAAACCGTAGGACACCCATACCATGGATTTTGCCGACCGTCTCCGCCAACTCGGACAGCGCGCCCAGCAGCAACGGGCGAATCTAGAAACGGAAGAGGCTACGAAAAATGCGCTCGTGATGCCATTTATCCAGGCCCTCGGTTATGACGTGTTCAATCCGAACGAAGTTGTTCCTGAATATACTGCGGATTACGGTGTTAAACGTGGTGAAAAAGTAGACTATGCTATTCGTCAAGATGACCAAATCGTCATGCTGGTCGAGTGCAAGACTTTTGGAACCAATCTAGAGCGAACGGGAATATCTCAGCTGTTCCGGTATTTTTCAGTAACGAAAGCTAGAATAGCGATCCTGACAAACGGCACGGAATATCGACTCTATTCGGATTTGGAGTCTCCCAATAAGATGGACGAGCGCCCTTTCTTGGTGTTCGACCTATTGGATCCGAAGGACGATACTGTGCGAGAGCTCAAAAAGCTTCAGCGCAGTCAGTTCGATGAAGCCCGAGTTCTCGAATCGGCTGGGGAGCTAAAATATACCCGTCAAATAAAACAGATCCTCTCCGATCAGATGACGCAGCCAACCGAAGAGATTGTGGAAGCGCTTGCGCGGCAAGTGTACTCCGGAAAACTAACGCGTAAGGCAAAGCAACAGTTTTCGGAGGTGGTGGCTAAAGCATTTCGAGGATTTGTAACTGATAAGGTGAATGAACGCCTTGAATCTGCCATTTCACAGGGCGCAAAGGAGGAGAGCCAGCCTGCTCCAGGGGAACAAGAGCAAGAGGAAGAGCCGGAAATCGTAACCACGGAGGAAGAGCGCGAGGGGCTGTATATCGTGCGCGCTATACTTCGGGAAGAGGTGGATGTAGGTCGCATTGTGGAACGCGATCAGAAAACGTATTACGGAATACTGTTGGATGACAATAATCGAAAGCCACTGTGCCGCCTCCATCTCAACCGAAGCGTTTGGTACATTGGTCTATTCGATAGCGAAAGCCGACAAGAGGATCGGGTCCGCATCGAATCGCTGGATGATATTTACAAGCACGCCGATCGGTTACGGAAGACACTTGGGCATTACATGTAAAACGGAGGTTGTCGTCGGCCACGGTGAGAGCCTAATGGTGGGGCGTATTGAAGTGCCTGGCGGACCGGGGCGGCTACACCCGTGCGCCCGCGGAGCGGTGGGCCGTGCGGGCAGCGGGGTCAGATCTTGCAGTGCAACAGAGAGAACGCGAGGGAGCAGGAGAGGATAGCCGCGCGGGGCGTTGGCGGTTGGGGGTGATGGCGGGAAGAGCGGGGCGGCGTCATGCGGTGGACGAAGGCGCGTCGGCGGCGAAGTAGCGCCCGGGTGTGAGGCCGAAGTGGGCGCGGAAGCGGTCGATGAAGCCGTTGACGGTGGCGTAGCCGAGCTCGAAGGCGACGGTGGTGACGGGTGCCCCTTCGGCGAGGCGCTCGACGGCGAGCTGCATGCGCAAGCGCTGGCGCCACGCGCCGAAGGGCAAGCCCGCTTCCGCGGTGAACAGGCGTTCCAGGGTGCGCTTGCTCGTGCCGGCCGCGCGGGCGTGCGCCGGCAGGGAGGTGGTGTCGTCGGGTTGGCGTTGCAGATGGTGGCACACGCGCAAGGCGCGCTCGTCGGTTGGCATGGGTAGATCCAGTGGGGCCGCGTCGAGCGCGCTGAGCTCGTCGATGAGCACTTGGATGAGGCGGTCGGCCGCACTGCCGGGCTGGTAGGACCAGTCGAGGGTGACCGCGCGCCGGATGAGCTCGCGCGCGAGCGGGTGGGCGTCGACGACCCGGCAGCGATCGCCGGGCAAGCGGATCCGGTCGGGCTGGGCCCAAAGTGCGAGCACCCGGGTGGGCCGGCGGCACGAGAAGCCGTGCTCGACGCCGGGCGGAATCCAGAGCGCGCGCTGCGGAGGCAGGACCCAAACGCCCTCGGGGGCGTGCAGGCGCATTACGCCTTCCGTGGCATAGAGCAGTTGCCCCTTGCGATGCCGGTGCGGAGCGAGGGTGCGCTCGGGCGAGAATTCGTCGGTAAGGCCGACGACGGGCGCGCTCGCCCGATCCGCGGCTTCGTTCATCGCGTCTCCCCAACCGCCATAGCTGCCGGGACCGAATGGCGCCATTGTGGCACGAATGCGGTATAAATCGACTCGATACGGATATCGGGCTGGCTCCCGTGAACGGATGATGACCCCGCTCATCAACACGGGAGATTGCCACCATGCGGCTACGGCAGTTCGCTATCACGATCGTCATCAACCTGCTCGCCCTCACGGGTGCCCAAGCCGGTGAGCTGGGGGTCTTCACCGCCGGCGCCGACGGCTTCGACACGCACACCTATTACTACGACGACGGCGAGGAAGTGACCGTCTTCGATACCCAGTTCGTCCCGCAGCTCACGCGCGCGATGGTCGACAAGATCCGCTCGGAGACCGACAGTCCCATCGCGCGCGTGATCGTGACCCACCCGAATCCCGACAAGTTCAACGGGCTGTCCGCGCTCCACGAGATGGGGGCGACCTCGGTCGCCTCGAAGGCGACCGCGGAGGCGATGCCGGGCGTGCATCGCTACAAGAAGTACTACTTCACCGAGATCGCCGGGATGTTCGAGCCGGCGGAATACCCCGAGCTCGAGTCGATCGACGAGACCTTCTCGGGGCGACATACGATCGAACTCGCCTCGGGCGAGACCATTACGCTGGTCGAGCTCGAGCACGGCGGGGTGTCGGCGACGCAGACGGTCGCGCGCATCGATGCCACCGGCGCATTGATCGTAGGCGACTTGGTCCACCATGACGCCCATGCCTGGCTCGAGGGCGGCATCGTCGATGGCGAGCCACGACCCGACCTGGCAGCCTGGAAGGCCGCACTGCGCGAGCTGCGCCGCCTGGGCGGAGACGAGGTCTACGGCGGGCGAGGGGCGATCGGCGTGCCCGTCGAGCAAGCGGTGGAGCAGCAGATCGGCTACCTCGACGCGGTCGACGAGGAGGTCAGCGCCTACATCGAGGCGCATCCGGGGATCGCGCAGGACCTGGAGGATGCGAAGCAGGCGCAGGCGCACTATCGGGCGCTCCAGGAGCGCCTGGCTGGACGCTTCCCCGATTACGATCTGGCGTATTTGGTGAGCGCCGGCATCTACGGGCTGGTGCAGGCGCGAGTGGCCGAGCGGGCGCAGTGATCGGCGCATGCGGGGCGGGCTCGGTGAGCGCGATGGTCGTTGCCGAGCCCGCCCGCGCGCGAGCCACACGCGTGCGTGTCACGATGGGCGACCGGGCGTGAGCGGGGTGCTCGGGCGTCGGTCTGCATGCGTGGGTGCGGACCCGGGCATTCGGTAGCGGCCGGTCGTGTGCACCTGCGAAGACCGCACGCCGTACGCGGAGCGTCGCCGGATCAGTCGAGCTTCTTGCGGGCGCGCTCGAGGGTGTCCTCGTAGCGGTCGATGCGCTCGGTGAGCTGGGTCTTGAGCGACTCGAGCTCGGTTTGGGCGGCGTCGATCTCGGCTAGCGGCTCCGCGGTCCGGTCACGAATGGATTGGGCGAGCTCGTCCCGGAAGCCGCTGGCCGCTTGTTCGAGCCCCTCGCGCAGCACCGGGGCGAGCAGGCCCTGCAGCGACGACGAGATGCGGATCTCGGGGTCGTCGGTCGTGCCCGTGACGTCGGCCTTGAGCTGGATGCGGCCGGCGTCCGACATGGCGTCGGCCGCGTTGGCGAGCAGGGGCTCCGCCGACGAGCCGGCCTGGAAGCGCGCGCCGCTGACGGTGGCGCTCAAGTCGAGGTCGAGGGCGCCGTTGGTGACGGTGCCGGCGACGCGGATGTCGGCGGTGCCGCGATCGGCGGTCAGGCCGTTCTTCTGCCCCAGCGCCCAGCCGCTCATCGAGGCGCCGGTGCCGTCGAAGTCGATCCGGCTCTTGGACTCGCCGGGCGTGCGGCGATCCACCGAGGCCTGTAGTGCGAGGCGCTGGTAGCCGGCGACCCCTTCGCCCGTGGCGTCGATGCGCAGGGGCTCACCCCATTGGCTGGCCGGCGTGGCGATGTCGGTGATGCGCCCGTCCAGGCGGTCGCCCTCGCCGCCGCTCAAACGGATCCGGCGGATGAGGAAGCTGGGCTCGGTGCCGGCCTCGGGGTACTCGACGACACGCCCGGCGCCGCGCGCCGGCCGCACGGCGGCGGCGTCGGCCTCCTCGCCGCCGCCGAGATAGGGCGAGAGCCGCTGGTACCAATACCAGCCCGAGTTCAGCCAGCCGGCGACCGCGGGGTCGAGCAGGTAGTGCATGAGCTCGCCGGCGACCGCCTCGGGATCGGTGTACTTGCGGTAGAGCCGCTGGATATCGGCGGCGGGCGCGCGCCGGGCCTCGCCCGCGATCGCGCGGGCGTCGTCGACCGATGCCTCGGCCTCGTCCCGGGCGCGGCGCAGGCGCTTGAGGTCCTCGTCGATCGCGTCGACCAGGTCGCGTAGCCGCTTGACCGCGCGCACCTGCTCCACCGCTCCTTTCGCCCGGCCGATCTCGTCGAGCTCTTGGCGGTAGTCCGCCAGCGTGGTCGCCCCCGGTAGCTCGTCGAGGCGCTTGTCCAGGCGCTTGCGGCGCTCGGCGATCTTTCGCTGGGAATCGGCGATGACTTGCGGGCTCTCGAGCTGCTCGCGCTCGAGCACTTCGCCCGCCGAGGGCACCTCCAGTGGCGGCAGGCTCGCGCGTTGCGCGTCGGCCGGCATGAGCTTGTCGGCGCGCTCGACCGGGTCGCTCCAGCCGACGGCGCCGCTGGTGTCGCGCTCGGTGTCGAAGCGCAGGCCCTCGAGCGCCATCTCGCCGATGTGGACGCGGTCGAGGAACAGGCCCAGCCAATCGAGGTCGAATGCGATGCGCCGCACCGCGACGGCGTTGCGCATGGGGGCGTCCGGGTTGGTGACCTCGAGCCCCTGGAGCTGCAGGCGCGCCGGTGAGAAGCCGACATCGGCGCCGGCGAGCTCGACCCGGGCCCCGACCATGCGGGTGCCCGCCGCCTCGATCCCGCGGCGCACCAGCGTATCCGCGAACGCCACCCACGCGGCGATGGTGCCGCCGACGATGACCACGAAGACGGCGAGGCCCCACCAGCGGATCCGCCTCAAGACCGATCTCCCAGGCTCGAGTAGAGCCGCAGGACGCGTAGCCGGGTGACGATGCGGTAGAAGCGCTGCTGCTCGAGCCAGGCCAGGATGGTGCGTCGGTACTGGCGCAGGGCGTAGGTCGTGGCGAAGTAGAGCGCGACCGCGAGCCCGATCGAGGCGAGCAAGCTGCCCATCACGACCGTGTTATTGAACTCGGCCAGGCGGGCGAGGTCGCTCGCGTAGAGTGCCGCCCACATCGGGCGCAGGGCATCGGCGGTGAGCACGGCGTGGCCCAATAGATCGAACGCCGGGTCCAGCGCATAGGCGAACGCCGTGAACAAGGCCCAGGCGAACAGGAACGACGCCAGGTTGACGCGGAGCACGAGCACCAGCAGCAACACGATCAGGTTGTGCAGCGTCCACAACGGCGTCAGGCCGAATACGCAGGCCAGGGCGACGGCCAGACCGATCTGGCCGGGATCGGTCTCCGAGTTGAGGATCCGCAGCAGGCGGGCGAGCAGCAGCATCAGCGGCTATGCCCCGTCAACGCCGGGCTCATGAGCGGGTGCGGTGGGCGGCGATCGCTTGGCGAGGATCGTCGTCATGGCGGGGAGTGTACCCATCGCGCGCGCGGTGCGCACGGGGCCGGTTATGCGCGGGTCGCGCAGGGCCAGCGGCACACCCGCTCGGCGCCGGGGCGGTCCGTGGCTCGATTCGCAGTGGTCGTACAAATGAAAATCGTTCCGTTTTGTGACAGCATACGGCGCTGACGTCCCTGCGGAGATCTGGCATGGATCAATCGAGCTCGATGTTCGCCCTGCTCGAGGCGGGCGGCACCGTCATGTGGATCCTCGCCGGCCTGTCGGTGATCGCGCTGGCGATCATCCTGCACAAGCTGTGGGATTTCCTGAGGGCGGGCGTGTGGCGTCGCGGCGCGGTCGATCGGGCGCTGGTCGAGTGCGCCGGCGGGCGCGATGACGCCGCCATCGAGGCATTGCGCGGGGCCCACGATCCGGTCGCCGACGTCCTGCGGGTGGCGCTCGCCGGCCGCCGGGACGACACCATCGACGATGCCACCGTGCGCGAGGAAGTCGCCCGCCGCGGGGCGGCTTGGCTGGAATCGCTGCGCGGCGGCCTGCGCCCGCTCGAGCTCATCGGCACGGTCGCCCCGCTTTTGGGTCTTTTGGGCACCGTTATCGGCATGATCGACGCGTTCCAAGCGCTGGAGGCCGCCGGTAGCCAGGTCGATCCGGCGGTGCTGTCGGGCGGTATTTGGGTCGCGCTTTTGACCACGGCGGCGGGCTTGACCGTGGCCATCCCCGCGGTCGCCGCGCACACCTTGCTCGAGCGCGGGCTCGAGCGCCTGCACCACCGCATGCAGGACGCGGCCACGCGCGTGTTCAGCCGGCCGGTCCAGCGCCTGGCCGGGCGTGACGCCGAGGCGCAGGCCGGTGACGACACCGAGGCCAATGTGACGCAGTTGCGGGAGCCCGCCTTTGCGGATTGAGGTGCCTGCGCGGCGACCGGCCGGCATCCGCCTCACACCGCTGATCGACGTCGTGTTCATCCTGCTGGTGTTCTTCATGCTCGCCTCGAGCTTCATGGACTGGCGCGGTTTCGACCTCGGGCTGCCGCCGGCGGACGCCGCGCCCGACCCCGACGTCGATCCCGTGGTGGTCGAGGTGACCGCCAGCGGCGGCTACCAGCTCGGCGGGCGCAGTGTGCCGGCGGGGGCGCTCGCCGACGCGGTGGCATCCGCTCGCAGCGGCGATGGCGAGCGGCCCGTGGTCGTTCGCGCCAGTGAGAGCGCCTCCGTGCAGGCGACCCTGCGCGCGCTCGACCGGCTGCACGCCGGCGGGATCCAGGCGGCCACCCTGGCGGAGGATCCGGGGTGATCGTACCGCTGCCGCGGAGCCGGCGGACCTCCGAGGACAACGTCCTGCCGCTGATCAACATCGTGTTCCTGTTGTTGATCTTCTTCATGATCGCCGGCGCCCTGTCCACGGCCACACCGTTCGATCTGCGCCCCGCACGCGTACGCGCCGCCCCGGACGTGCCGGCCCCGGCCTCGACCGGTATCGCCGTGGCGGCCGACGGGCGTATCGCCTTCGGTGGCGAGCCCATCGCGTTGGCGGCGCTGCCCGCGCGGCTCGAGCGCTGGCGGGCCGAGCGCGAGGGCACGACACCGCTGGTGGTGCGTGCGGACGCACAGGCCCAAAGCCAGCGCCTGCTGGCCGTCATCGATGTCTTGCGCGAGGCCGGCGTCGAGCGCGTCCGTCTCCTGGCGACCGGCGATCCCGAAGCGTCCCCATGAAGCGGTTGGCTCGTTGGCTGGTCGTGCTGGGACTGGCGCTCGCGGTGCATTGGGCCGCTCTGGTGGGCTGGCCCGAGCGCCGCGTGGAGACCGGGGCCCGCGCCGAGGGTCAGGACGGCCTCGTGGTCGATCTGGCGCCGGCGGGGAGCCGGGCGGGCCAGGCCCAGCGTACCCGCCGGCCCGAGGCGACCGCGCCCGAGCCCGAGGAAAGCACGTCCGAGCCGCAAGAGACCGAGGCCGCCGAGCAGCCCAGCGAGCCGGCCCGGACGGAGGCGACCGAGGAGCCCGACCCGCGGGTCGCGGAAGCCGAGCCCGAGCCCGAGCCCGAGCCTGAGCCCGAGCCTGAGCCCGAGCCTGAGCCCGAGCCTGAGCCCG
>CAYTWS010000049.1:0-8438 GCA_964442145.1 uncultured Ectothiorhodospiraceae bacterium
TCGCTCAGCCGGCCGAGGCCGACGGCGATGTCGCCTTGTTCACGGCCTCGACCGTCATGGACGTCCCCGGCGGGGCATCGGTGACCAATCGCCTCGAGATCCAGTGCGCGGACGGGCGCGTCAACTACATCGTGATCGACTTCGCGACACCGCGCATGGCCGAGCAAAGCCGCACGCTCGATACCCAGTTGGCGCAGCGCTTCGCGCACGAGGACGCCGAGGACGTCGGCGCCTGGCGCCTGCACTTCGATGCCCTCGAGTGGCAGAGCGAGCCCCCCGAGCGCCACGACGAGCTGCGCAATCTCCAGCTCAACCGGATGGTCTATCGCGGCGATGGCGCGGCCTGGGTGGAGCGGCTGGCGGCGGCTTCCTATCTACGCATCGAGCAGCCCGCCCAAGGCGAGCGCGCGTTCCTGTTCGAGCTGTCCCACCTGGGCGATGAGCTCGAGCGGCTCAAGCCGCACTGCGGCGCCTGACGCCGGCGCCGCCGCACCCGCGCTCATTCCGGGGCCGCCGCGGCGCCCAAGGCCTGGCGAAGGCGCTGGCGCCAGCGCGGGGCGAGGCGATCGCGGTGCCAGGGCTTCGTGTCGACGGGCGCCGGCAGCCCGTCGGTCAGCCATGCCCGCAGCCGCTGGGTCAGGGCGTCGGGGTCGCCGGCCGCATAGCGATACGCCGGCGGATACTGCTCGGGGTAGCAAAGAGCGTCCGGGACCAGCGGCCGCGCCCCCGCCGAGGCCGCCTCCAGCATCGCCAACCCTTGGAATTCGTGGCGTGTGGTGCTCACCGCGATCCCCGCGCGCCCGACCCAGTGGCGATAGGGGGCGGCGTCGGCCCATTGGTCGACCACGATCCGGTCGCCGACATGCCGGCGCAGCCGCGCCAGCGGCTCCGGGGGCGGCTCCGGCCGTGGGCCCAGCAGGGCCAGTCGGAAGTCGACCCCTTGTTGCGCCAACGCGATGATCGCCTGGCTGAAGAGCTCGGGTACCTTGTCGTATTCCCAGCGGTGATTCCACAGGATGAGCCGGGGGTCGCGCTCGCCGGCGGGGGCCACCGGCCCGATGGGCACTGCCTCGATGGCGCTGCGCGCGGCCAGGCGCTCGGTCACGCCGTCAGGGCGCTCGTCCGCCCGGCCGGCGATCAGCTCGGCGACCCCGGCGAGATAGGAGTCGCGGTTGAAGCCCGAGTTGAACACCAGCTGGTCCGCGGCCAGACCGCCGTAGAGCTGGACCAGCTGGGGCTCGAGCGATTGGCTTTGGCGCGTGTTGACCGGGTAGGCGAACTGATTCTCGTGGAAGTAGTAGAGCGCGGGGATGCGGGCAAGATCGGGCCGCACGCCGCGCAGCGTCGCCAGATCCACCATCGACGTAGCGACGATGAGATCGGGTGGGCCCGGCGGCAGTGTCTCGAGCCAGCTCAACGGGTTGGCACGGATACGCCAGCGGAAGCGCCGCGGCGGCAGCTCGTAGCGCTGCCAGTCGAACGCCGGTTGATCGGCGATGAGGTGATCGGCCCAGACGCGGTGGCTGACCGCCGCATAGGCCGACAATAGCCAGACCGTTGGTCGCCTCACGCTCGCCTCTCCTGCCTGGGTCGGCCCTACGGCCGCCGTGCACGCAAGCGGTGCGACCGTACGGCGCAGGGCGCCAGGGTCGCCTCGAGCGATCGCTTGACGGTGAGGGGTGTAGGGTCTTTCGCTGAGGCCGTGTCGTCGGCATTGGCCGCGGCGTCGCGCGCGCCCGGCCGATCGCATCGTTTGTACCGATCGAGAGGAGGATATGCCATGGGATTCGCCCTATCGCAGATGCAGCTGACCAGTGATGCCTTCGCATCGCGCGGTGCGATCCCGCGCAAGCACTCGGCGGAGGGCGATGATGTCTCGCCGCCGCTGGCTTGGTCCGGGGCGCCCCAGGGGACGCAGTCGTTCGCGGTGCTCTGCCACGATCCGGATGCGCCCCTGGTACAAAACGGTACCTACGGTTTCGTCCATTGGGTGCTCTACAACATCCCCGCGTCGACGACCTCGCTCGCCGAGGGGACGTCCGTGGGGACCACGGGGCCCAACGATTTCGGCGGCACCGGTTGGGGCGGCCCCATGCCGCCGGACGGCCACGGCGTCCACCACTACTTCTTCTGGATCGTCGCGCTCGACCGCGAGCTCCAGTTGGCGGCGGGTCTGAGCCTGTGGCAGTTCCTGGAAAAGGCCGAGCCCCACATCCTCGGCATGAACCGGCTCGTGGGCACGTACGAGCGCTGACGCGCGCGTGCGACCGTTTGTTCGGCCGCGCCCGAGCCACCGCCGGCCGGCGCGCGGCCGTTCTATTCGGGCGGGACGATGCTCAGGCCGCTGGTGTCGATGCCGGGGTCGTCACCGGCGGCGCGCCGGCCGTCGCCCAACGGCTCGTCGGTGATCGTCAGGTCGCTGGTGTCGATGGCCGGCGGCGTCTTGTCGCGCTCCTCGGTCACGAGGGGCTCACCGGGGGCGCTCATCTCGAGCTCCCCCAGCTCCTCCGGCACCGATTTCGACACGACCGTCTGGTTGGGATCGCCCGCCGCCGCGATGGAGCCGGCGGCGATCGATTCCGCAGACGATGCCGTCTGTGGCGCCGCGGCGCCCGCCTGGGCACCGCGCTCGTCGGTGGCGCTGGCGCCGGCGCTCGCTGCGTCGTCGGCGCCTCGCGCCGGCGATTCACTCGCGCCCTGGGGCGATGGCGATGCACCGGCGCTAGGGTCCGCCCCGGCCAGGTCCTGGAGCTCGCAGATCGCGCCGGCCTTGCGGAAGGCGGCCTCGAACTTGCGCGCGGTGGCCTCGTCGACGCCCTTTTTGACCACGACCGGTTTACCGCTGAACAGCCCCTCGATCCGGCTCTCCGGCATCTTGAACATGGCCGCGAGGTTCTGCTTGACCGCGTGCTCGGGGAGCTCGCCGGTAACCTCCCCGCGGAAGACGATCTGATATTCGGCGTTGGCCATGGCCGGCGCCCTCCCGCGCGCCCGTCCCATCGTGCGCGTTCACCACGGGCCTAGGATACCATGGTCGCGTTGGACCCACTGTGGCCGGGCGCGAGCGGTGGCGAAGGGACCAATCGCGGCCCGCCGGGGGGAGCGTGCATGCCGGTACGCCAGACCATCGACGGCGAGCGGGTGCCCGTGCTCGTCTACACCGACGACATCGGCACGGTCATGGCGAATCAAACCGATCTCGTCGAGACCGTCCACGAGCTGCGACAGATCGTGTGCGTCAAGGGATGATCGCGCGCGGCGTCGGGATACCGGGGCGGTCCTCGCTTGGCCGGAGGCCGCGACCATGAGCCGGCGCAAGCAGCAGGCCTACAGCCCGGAGCGCGCCCCCCGGGCCGAGATCGCCATCGACGACCTCGACGACACGGGCCGCGGTGTCGGGCGTGTGGCGGGCAAGGTGGTGTTCGTGTCGCACGCGCTGCCCGGCGAGCGCGTACGCGCGCGCTATCTGCGCACCAGCCGCCGCGCCGACGAGGCGGTGACCGAGGCCGTGCTCGAGCCCAGCGCCGAGCGGGTCACGCCGTTTTGCCCGGTGTTCGGGCGCTGCGGCGGCTGTAGCCTGCAGCATTGGGCGCCGTCGGCGCAGCGCCGCCATCGCGAGGCCCGCGTTCACGACCAGCTCAGCCGGGCCGCCGGGGCAGCGCCCGGGCAATGGCTGGCGCCGGTCGAGGGGCCGGCGCGCGCCTATCGCCGCTGTGCACGCTGGCGCTGCCGCTGGGTGACCGGCGACGGCCTGCAGTTGGGCTTTCGCGAGCAAGGCGGGCACCGTGTCGTCGATGCCGATGCCTGCCCCGTGCTCGATGAGCGCTTGAGCCGGCTCATGCCCGATATCAAGCGCCTCGTCGCCGAGCTCGAGCGCCCCAACGAGGTGCGCGAGATCGAGGCCTGCGCCAGCGACGGCGATACGGCGGTGGGTCTGATTTGCGACCGGCCCCCGACGACCCGGGACCGATCCCGCCTGTCCGCCTATCAGGGCACCACCGGGGTCATCGTCGCCACCCGGCGGCCCGATGACGCCGCGTTCGAGCCCGCGGTCCCGGAACGGCCCCCGGACCTGTGGTATCGGCTACCGGGCGAGGCGGTGACACTGCGCTTCGCCCTGGGCGATTTCATCCAGGCCAACGGCGCAGTCAACCAGGGGCTGGTCGAGCACGCCCTGGCGTCGCTGGCGCTCACGGGTGGCGAGCGCGTGCTCGATCTGTTCTCGGGCGTCGGCAATTTCGCGCTGCCGGCCGCCGGGCGCGGCGCGCGTGTGCTCGGCCTCGAGGGTGAGCAGGGCCTGGTGGAGCGGGCGCGTGCCAATGCCGAGGCCAACGCACTGGCCGAGCGCGCCGCGTTCGAGCGGGCCGACTTGCGCAGCGACGCCGTATCGCGTCGTCTAGCGCAATGGGCACCCGATGCCGTTTTGATCGATCCCCCGCGCGCGGGCGCGCCCGAGGTCATTACGGCACTGCAGTCGCACCCGGCCAAACGGGTGGTCTATGTCTCTTGTGAGCCGGCGACCCTGGCGCGCGATGTTGCCCGCCTGACCGGGCAGGCGGGCTATCGCCTGAGCGGCGCCGGTGTCGCCGACATGTTCCCCCACACCGACCATACTGAGGCGATCGCGTGCCTGGATCGTTGACGTGCCGCCCCGGCGTTCTACACCCAGCGAGGAGGGGCTCGGGGACACGGCGGGCCGGCGGTGCGCGCTCGTGCGCCGGGTGCTTGGCTTGGTCCCCGCGAGCCCGTATGCTTGCGCGCTCGCCCGCGGGACCGGCTCGCGAGGCATCCGCCCATCGCCGCATTCGGAGGTCTGCGTGACCCGATTCCTGTGCATCTTTGCGTTCGCTGTGCTTTTGGCGCTCGCCGCTGGCGCGGCCCAAGCGGAACCGCGCTACGTCAGCGACGAGCTGCGTGTGAGTGTGCGCGCCGGCCAGGGGGACGACTTCCGTATCGTCGCGGTGCTGCCATCCGGGAGTGAGGTCGAGACGCTCGAGTCGTCCGGGGACTGGACGCGCGTGCGCACGCCCGAGGGCGAGACCGGCTGGATGCGCACCCAGTACCTGCAGGCCGAGCCCATCGCCGCCGATCGGCTGGCCGAGGTCGAGGCCGAGCTGGAGAGCGTGCGCGCGCGCGTCGAAGAGCTCGAGACGGCATTGCGCCGCGCCCGGCGCGACGCCGAGAGCGCGCAAGAGCGCGTCGCCGAGCTGGAGTCGCGCAACGAGACGCTGCGCAACAAGCTCGAGCGTGCCGAGCAAGGCCTGGAGCTGGCGCAGGACAACGAACGCCTGCAAGGGCGGGTCGATTCACTCAGCGATGAGGTCGCCAGCCTGGAGGAGCGCAACCGCGAGCTCGCCCAGCGCGACCGCCAGCGGTGGTTCGCCGTGGGCGCGGGCGTGCTGGTCGGCGGTATCCTGCTGGGCATCATCGTCACCCGCGTCCCGTGGCGCTCGCGCCGCTCGCGCCTGTTCGAGTGAGGGCTCAGCCGCCGGGCGGCGGTGCCAACCGGCGCGCCAAGGCCGCGGCGATACCGGCGGCCGCGTGCTCGAGCAAGAGGGTGTCCGGTCGGGCGTCGCCGGCCTGATCGAGGGCCCGGGCGAGCGCGTCGAGGGCCGTATCCATGGGCGCCCGCCCGTGCACCGTGCCCAATAGCGGCGTCGCCAGCACCGTCAGCCCCCGACGGTGGGCCGCCGTAAGGCTGGCCAGCGTTGCCGCGACGAGCCACTGCTCGCGCCATGTCGGCTCTTCGCCGAGATCGTGGACCACGGCGTGGATGCGTGCCGGGCGCCCGGGGAAGACGACGGCGCTGCCGGGCTCGCGGCCGGGGGCTTCGCGCGCCGCCGCCTCGAGCGCCGGCAACGGCGCCTCGACCGGCCTGGCGACCGGGTCGGCCGCGAGCACCCCGTGGGTGTCGTCCTCGCGAATAACGGCGTGCGGCTCCCGGCGTTGGGCGACATAGCGTGCGATGTGCATGCGGGCAGTCTCGCCGAACGGGCCCGCCCGCGTCATCGCGGCGAATGCGCTACACTAGCCGCCGATCGTTCGTTGGCGAGGAGACGACCTTTGCTGCTTTGGATGCTGGTCGCGATACAGGCCGCGGGGCTGTTGTTGGCCATCGTGGCCATCGCCGTGGGATGGCACTACACCTTCGTCGTCGTCGGGGTCGTGATCTTCCTGGTCCACGGCCATCTGGTGCGCCGCGAGCTCCGGCGCCGGGGCTTCTGGCGCGACGACAGGCCGGCATCGTCCGCTACGGGCGGCGCGGCCGCACAGCAACGCAGCGAGGACGGCGCCGAGACCTCCGCCGATCGCAGTCAGTAAGCCGCGTCCGGCCCGCCGATGGCGTTGCTCAGGCGGCCGATGCCCTCGACCTCGCAGGTGACGCGGTCGCCGGGCGCGAGAAACTCGCGCGGCTCGCGCGCGAAGCCCACACCGGCGGGCGTGCCGGTGGCGAGGACGTCGTCCGGGAGCAACGTCATCACGCTCGACAGCTCGGCGATGATGGCGTCGATGCCGAAGATGAGCCGGGACGTATTCGATTCCTGTTTGCGCGTGCCATTGACCCAGCTGCGGATGGCCAAGCCGTGCGGGTCGGCGATGGCATCGGCCGTGACGATGCTCGGTCCCATGGGGCAGCTCGCGTCCATGCTCTTGCCGATGAAGAATTGCTTGTGGCGCTTCTGGCGGTCGCGCGCCGACAGATCGTTGATCACGGTGTAGCCGAAGACGTGCTCGCGGGCGTGCTCGGCCTCGATGAACCGGCCCCGGCGCCCGATGACGACCGCGAGCTCGACCTCCCAGTCCAGGCGCTTCGTGGCCCGCGGGTCGACCGGGATCGTGGTGTCCGGCCCCGTAACGCTCGTCGTCGCCTTGGTGAAGACGATGGGGTCGGCGGGTAGCTCCGCCTGCGCCACACTCGTGCCCTGGGATTCGGCTGCGTGATCGGCGTAGTTGAGCCCCAGGCACATGATGTTGCGCCGCGGCTCGGGCAGCGGCGCGCGCCAGACGAGCGCGTCGGCGCCGACGGCCTCCCAGGCGCCCGGATCGCCCACGGCGTCGCCCGCCTCGATGAGCCCGTGCAGCGTTGGCGCGCAATCGGGCGGCGTCGGCGCCACCCGGACGCTGTCGCCGTCGATCACGCCCCAACGCTCCTCGCCCCGCAGTGCGAAGCTCACCAGCTGCATACCGCCTCCGCGTCGCCCAAGTCGCCGAGCCTAGCGCAACCCCGGCGGAGCTGTCGCCCGGCCATTCGGAGCCGAGCCCATGGATGGCGCCATGCGCGCACGTGCGCGCAGAGCGGCGCGAGATGCGGCAGCCGGTTGTAACGGGGGGCCATAGCCACCACCTATCCACTCAAAGGAGCCCATCAGGAGGCCGCATCATCATGAGCGTTGCAGTGGATCCCCAGCGATCGGCGCTGCTGCTAGTGGACATCCAGCCCGATTTCATGCCGGGCGGGGCCTTGGCGACGGCGGATGGCGATGCCATCGCGGCGCCGGTGCAGCGGCTACTCGAATCCGATCTGTTCACGCTGTGCGCGGCGACGCAGGATTGGCACCCGGCCGATCACGTGTCGTTCGCGTCGCAACACGAGGGCAAATCGCCGTTCGACACCATCGAGCTCTACGGCGAGCAGCAAACCTTGTGGCCCGATCACTGTGTGCAGGGATCGAGCGGGGCGCAGTTGCATCCGGACATCGATTGGCGCCGTGCCAACGTGATCGTGCGCAAGGGCATGGATCCCAGGGTCGACTCCTATAGCGGCTTCCGCGACAACGTGGGCCCCGACGGCACGCGCCCGCCGACGGGGCTGGCAGCCTATTTGCGCGAGCGCGGGGTCAGCGACATCTATGTATGCGGTCTCGCACGCGACGTGTGCGTCCAGTGGACGGCGCAGGACGGGGCAGAGGCCGGATTCAACGTGTACTTCCTATGGGATCTGACGCGGCCGGTGACCTACGACAGCGACGACCGGACCCGTGCGGCGTTGGCCGATACGGGCGTCCATGTCGTCGAGTCGGGGGAGCTCACCCGATGACACGGCGGTGATCGCGCCACCGCTTGGTCGACCCAATGCGCAGGTGTCCCGATGGCGCCGCCCGTGGCGCGGCCGTACGCGCTGCGAAGAGGGGCGAGCCGAAGGATGCGCTCGGGTCCGTCGGCTCGTCGGTTGCGATGACGACGATAGCGCAATCGAGGGAGGAGTGCGCGATGGAAATCGAGATCAATACAGCCGAAAACGTCACACGATCGGAGGCAATCGATGAGCACATCCACGACAAGCTGGCGGGTCTCGACCGGCGCTTCGGCGATCGCTTGACCCGGGTCCGTGTTTTCCTGAAAGACGTCAATGCCCACAAGGGCGGCGTCGACAAGGTCTGTACCATGGAGGCGCGGCCGGCCGGTGCGGAGCCGATCGCGGTCGAGGCGCAAGACGA
>CAYTWS010000050.1:0-1907 GCA_964442145.1 uncultured Ectothiorhodospiraceae bacterium
GCGAGGCCGGGCGAGGTCAAATTACCGGCGCTGTGCACGGCGGGCGTGGTCATCGTCGCACTCGGCGACGACGCCTCATACTACTGGCAGCCGATTACGCGGGAGTCGTCGTGAACGGGTACACGAGTCAGTCGTTGTGCGTGGATCAATCCATTGGAAGGGGTAGGGCACGCCAAGACGCCAAGCGCGCCAAGTCCGCTGAGTTTGCTCTTGGGCTCCGGTCTACATAGTCGGTCGATGGCTTTTACAGGCGCTGCAATGTACGCGAGCCCTCGAACAGAGTTTGGACGCGCTAGGCACAAACATCACGTCGCCGGTTGTGTGCGCATGCCAAGACACACCCGTTTAACTAACGATCTTAGCGCTCTTTGCGTCTTTGCGTGCGCTCGCGGATGCCCGGGATGAGGCAGGCGGATCATTCTTCCACAGGGACCCGTACGACGGAGCAACGCCCGCGCCCGCGCGTGCGCACGGTCACGTTGCCCTGGGTGAGCCTCGTCGCTGCGTTGGCGGGGGTGGCTTACCTGATCATCGCCACCGAGCCCGCACTCGCCCGGTTCTATGCGCTGGCGCCGCTGCTTTTGCGGCCCGAGGCGAAATACGCCGCGCTCGCGCTCTGCGTCATCGCGGTCATCTGGGATCTATGGCGCTACCGGCGCCAGCATGCCCGCCAGCGCGCCGACCTCCAGGGCGTACGCGAGCAGATCGACGAGCTGTGGCAGCGCAACAAGGCCCTGCAGCGCAAGGCGCACACCTACTCCGAGCACGCCGACAAGCTCAAGTACTTCATCAGCGACAAGCTGCTCGAGTCGATCGAGTACGACGAGAAGTTCCTCCATTTCAAGGGCATCGCCGCGGAGGTGCGCCACAACGGTGTGATCAGCTTCGACAAGGTGCAGACGGCGCTGCAACGGGCCGCCGCCGAGGAGGCCGAGGGCCGCCACGCGACCCCCGCCGCGGCGGCGGGCGCGTATCACGAGGCCCTCGAGGCGTTGCACTACCTGTGGGATCTGCTCGATCTGTCGACGGCGGAGAACCTCACCCTGCACATCGGCAATCTGCTGTGCGAGTACGAAGAGCAGTACTGCCAACGCCTTCTGGGCGGCGATCAGGCCCAAGCGCTGCCGCACGAGCCCGCCTACTCGCCGCAGCGGGCGGCCTGGCGCGTGTTGGCGATGGTCCATCCGGAGCCATTGCCCGAGCCGGATGGGGTCACGACCTATACCGTCGACGGCCCCCCGGTGTACGCCCGGCTCGAGCCCGTCGGCGAGCTGTTGGGCAAGGAGAACCACTTGGTGCTCCTGCTGGAGAATCTACTGCGCAACGCCCAGTTCTACGCCGCCAAGCGCGGCTACGGCGCCGCGTTCGCGCCCATTGCGCTGACATTGACTGAGGCCGACGGCGACGCCCGTATCCGGGTCTACAACCGGGGCCCGGCCATCCGCGATGCCGACCGCGCCGAGCTGTTCCAGCTCGGCTACTCGACCCGGCGCCAGCGCGACCACCACGGCCGCGGCCTGGGGCTCTACTTCGTCAACGAGATCGTCAAGGGCTACGAGGGCAGTATCCGCGTCGACAACGTCGAGCCCCCGGCCGGGCGCTACGGGATCACCATCACCGCCCAGGACGGCGAGACCGTCGCCGGCGCAGTCGAGGTGCGCGTCGACAATGGCCGCCCGCGCTGCGTGACCGGCGACGGTGGCGGCGAACGCGCCACCGAGTGGCGTCTGCACGCGCCCGTGCGGTGCGTCACGGTCACCGATCCCGAGGGCCGCAGCGAGACCGTCGAGGGCTTTGCGAGCAAGGGGCAGCAGAGGCTGTTCGACCCCGGCCACCCGGAGCGCCCGCACTGGTGCGTGCGCTACCGCCCGAGGCGCCGCGCCCACCGGATCGCGTTCGAGCCGCTG
>CAYTWS010000050.1:1917-8410 GCA_964442145.1 uncultured Ectothiorhodospiraceae bacterium
TTCAGCGTGCGCCTGCCCACGGCGCAGCGCCGCTTGAGCAGCGCCTGGCTCGATTCGGAGCCATCCGACGATGCCGAGGGCGATATCGCGCCCGAGGCGAGCTCGCTCGCCGCCAGCGGGCCGCCGAACCGGTGACGGCGTCCCGGGGGATCGGCTAGTGGGCGTCGCCCGCTGCCGGCAGGCTAACGGCCCAGACGGCGAAGTCTTCGCTGTGCTCGACGAAGCGGTGCTCCGTTCCCGCCGGGACGAACAGCAGATCGCCCGGGTGGCAGGGGAACTCGGTGCCCTCGCAGCGCAGCAGGCCCGATCCGCGCGCACCCACGTAGAACTCGCCCTGGGCCTTGGGTGCGAACAGCTCGACCGCTCGCGGGGCGAGCAGCTCGACCGCCGCCCCGGCGCTGCGCCATAGCTCGATGAAGCGCTCGCCCGCGGGGCCGGGCAGGCGCCGCACCGCCGAATCCGGGGGCACGTGGAAGGGCGCGCTCGCGTCGGCGACGGGGGCCACGTCGGGCGTGATCGGGGCGCGCTGGCGGTGTTGCGCCGCGTGCTCCAGATCGGCGAGATAGCGGTGACGCCAGGCGCCCAGATCGTTGCGCCGGAGGATCGCGAGCATGTGCTGCCAGCGCTCGCGACGCTCGCCCAGCGACATCGACAGCGCGCGCTCGAGGACCTCGCCCATGCCCTCGGGGTCGAATGGGTTGACCAGCAGCGCGCCCTCGAGCTCGGCCGAGGCGCCGGCGAGCTCGGAGAGCACCAGCGCGCCCGGATCCTCGGGGTTCTGCGCTGCGATGAACTCCTTGGCGACGAGGTTCATGCCGTCGCGCAACGGCGTGACCAGGCCCACGCTGGCGACCCGGAAGAAGCCGAGCAGCGAGGCTTGGGCGAAGGTCTTGTTCATGTAGTGGGTGGGGACCCAATCGAAGTCGGCGTAGACGCCGTTGATGTGGCCCGCCTTGGCCTCGAGGCTCTGGCGCAACCGGTCGTAGTCGGCGATGTTCTCGCGCGAGGGGCTGGCGATCTGCATGAATACGGTTCGCCCGCGGCGATGGCGGTAGTGGTGCAGCAGATGCTCGTAGGCGTCGAAGCGCTGCGGCAGCCCCTTGGAGTAGTCCAGGCGCTCGGCGCCGGTGATGAGATCGCGCGAGTGCAGGCTGTCCACCAGCCGGCGTACGCGGCGGCTGCGCACGGACTCGACGGCGCGCTCGGCGAGCTCATCGACCTCCACCCCTACCGGGCGCGCCGTGGTGCGTACGTGCCGGCCCGCCAGCTCGACGCCGCCCTCGACGAAGCGCGCGCCGAGGCCGTAGACGAGCGCGGTCTCCAGGGCACGGCGATCGTCGGCGGTCTGGACGCCGATGAGGTCGAACTCGGCCAGCGCGGTCAGCCACTCGCGCCAATTGGGCATGGCGCGCAGGAGACCGAAGCTGGGGAACGGGATGTGGAGGAAGAAGCCCAGCGGCTGGGTCACGCCGTGCTGGCGCAAGGCCTGGGCGAGGGGCACGAGGTGGTAGTCGTGCGCCCAGATGAGCTCGTCGCCGCGCAGCAGCTCGACGACCTGATCGGCGAAGCGGGCGTTGGTCTGCTCGTAGGCCGCGCGGTACTCGGGCCGATAATTCATTCGATCCGGCATGAAGTGGCACAACGGCCACAGCACCTCGTTGGCGAAGCCCGCGTAGTAGCGCTCGTGCTCTGTGGGCGACAGCGGCGTGGTTGCGTAAGTGATGCCCTCGACCTCGGTGATCTGCGGGCGCGTCGGTACCGCGTCACTGACCTCGCCGTTCCAGCCGAACCAGGTGCCGCCGTACTCGGCAAGGGCCCCGGCCAGGGCGACGGCTAGGCCGCCCGCCTGCGGCTTTTGCCGTGCTTTGGGCACGCGGACCCGGTTCGACGCTATGAGCAGCCGGCTCAAATCGCATCCTCCCAGGGGCGGCTCAGACGCAACGCGGCGTTGATGAGCCCCACCATCGAGTAGGTCTGCGGGAAGTTGCCCCAGAGCTCGCCCGTGGCCGGGTCGATGTCCTCGGACAGCAGACCCAGTCTCGTCGTATGCGCGAGCAGGTTGTCGAACAATCGCCGCGCCTCGCCCTCGCGGCCGATCGCGGCGAGGGCGTTGATGAACCAGAACGTGCACACGTTGAACGCATTCTCGGGCTCGCCGAAATCGTCGGCGTGGGCATAGCGGAACAGGTGGTCGCCCCGGCGCAGATCGGCCTCGATCGCCTCCACGGTGCCGGCGAAGCGCGGGTCATCGGCGTCCAGGAAGCCGAGGTCATGCAGCAGCAGCAGCGAGGCGTCGACCCGGTCGTCGCCACCGAAGGTCGCACCGAAGGCGTTGCGCCGGGGGTTGAACGCCCGAGCCGTGATATCGGCGTGGATGCCGTCGGCACGCTGGCGCCACTGGCCGTGCTCGTCGGCCAGACCCAAGTGCTCGGCGATGCGGGCGAGGCGGTCGCAGGCGGCCCAGCACATCACCGCCGAGTAGGTGTGCACGGCCTCGTGGCCGCGGAACTCCCAGAGGCCGGCGTCGGGCTGGTTGTAGCGCGCGGCGGCGCGCTCGCCGATGGGCACCAGCCGCCTGTAGAGTGAGGCGTCGCCGAGGCGTGTGAGGCGTTGATCGAAGAAGGCCTGCGTGGCCGCCAGGATGACCGCGCCGTAGACGTCGTGCTGGACCTGGCGCCAGGCGTCGTTGCCGCGGCGCACGGGTGCGTGGCCGCGGTAGCCGGCGAGCGCGGTCACGCGGACCTCGGTGAGCTCGCGCTCGCCGCCGATGCCGTAGAGCGGCTGCGGCGCCGGCGCGCCATCGCCGGCGGCGGTGACCACGTTGACGATGTAGCGCAGGTAGCTCTCCAGCGTACCGGTGGCGCCGAGGCGGTTGAGCGCGTGCACGACGAAGTAGGCGTCGCGGAGCCAGCAATAGCGGTAGTCCCAGTTGCGCTGGCTGCCGGCGATCTCGGGGATCGAGGTCGTGGTCGCGGCCAGTACCGCCCCCGTATCGTCGAACGTCGATAGCTTGAGCGTGATCGCCGCCCGGATGACCTCGGATTGCCACTCGAACGGGATCGCCAGCATCCGCGTCCACGAGCGCCAGTAGCTGCGCGTGCGCGAGAGGAACCGCAGTGCCAGCTCGCCCGGGGCCTCCTGCAGGCCCTCGTCGGGGCCCAGCACCAGGGTCGCCTCCGTCTCCAGCACGAACGGGTGCTCCTCGAGCACGTGGGTGATCGAGGCGTCGGTGGTCAGGCGGATGACGTGGTCGGGGCCCACGAAGCGCAAGTGGTTGCTGCCCTGGGTGACGCCATAGCCTTCCTCGCCGTAGCCGCAATGCGGGCGCAGGCGGATGCACACCCGGGGCGAGCCCGCCAGCACCTCGAGCCGGCGCACCAGGGTGACCGGGCGGAAGCGCCGCTCGTATTGGACGAAGCGGGGCGCGAAATCGGTGATGCGGAGCCGATTGCCCGCGCTGTCGGTGAGCTCGGTGCACAGGATGGCCGTGTTGCGCTCGTAATACTGGCGGGCGTCGGCGCGATCGATGAGCTCGATGTCGAAGAAGCCGCGCTCGGGGGCGGTGCCGTCGATCAGCGCCGAGAAGATCGGGTCGCCGTCGAGGCGCGGGAAGCAGCACCAGTCGATGCGGCCGGTGGGCTCGACCAGTGCGCTGATGCGGCAATTACCGATCAGACCGAGCTCCAACGATGGCGCGCCAGCGTCGTCGTTCATCGGCACTTCCCATTGGGGTGTTGCCAGCGTGGCGCCGAGACTAGCCTCACCGCCGGCGCCGGGCCAAGCGCCGAGCCGACCGCGAGAAGTGTTAACAGGCCCTAGCCCGCCGGGGGATCGCGCTGCTCGGGCAGCAACGCCACCGGGATCGCCTCCAGCCAAGCCAGGGCGTCGTCGACGCTGGCCAGGCAGTGGTGGGCCTGCGTTCGCCCGCCGGCGCCGACACGGATCGACCAGCCGCCGCGGCGATTGGCCTCGGCGAAGGCGTGCTCGTCGGTCACATCGTCGCCGAGCACCACGGGCGTGCGCCCGGCGAACGGCGGCTCGGCCAGGAATTCGGCGACCACGGCGCTCTTGTCGCGCCCGGCCGGCTTGAGCTCGTAGACCGCTTTGCCCGACTGCACGTGGAAGTGCCCGCCCAGGCGCTCGCGCTGTTGCTGCAGGAATCGCTCGACCTCGGGGCCGAGCTCGGGGGCATCGACATAATGAACCGCCAGCGCGCAGCCCTTGTCCTCCCAGTACAGGCCGGGTCGTGCCTCGACGAAGCCCGCCACCGCACCACGCACCGCCTCGAGCCCGTCGACGGTCTCGCCGTAGCGATGGCGCAGGCCGTGGGCATCGCGGCGCTCGAGGCCGTGAATACCGGCGAGCGGGAGCCGCAGCGGCGCCAACAGCGCCTCGAGGTTGGCTATGCTGCGCCCGCTGACGATGGCGACGGCCCCATCCAATGCCCGCGACAGATCGAACAACAGGGCGATCAGCCGGTCCGAGGCCTGGACGTGCTCGGGTCGGCGCTCGAGCTCGACCAGGGTGCCGTCGAAATCGAGGAACAGACACCAGTCGGAATGGGGACGTGGGAGCTCGTGCATGGTCCGGGCTACCCTACGCACACGGGCGCAGATCGGCCAAACGCCGCCCTTGCGTGGACCTGGTCGGGCCCGCACATTGGGTATCATGAATGGCACATGGGAGCGCGCGGTACCGCTACGAGGCCGTGCGCACGAAGGTGGTAGCCGATGAACGGGATGTTGGATGACCCCGCGGTGCGTGCCCGGCACGTACCGCCTACGTCCGAGGTCGAGCGGGAGCAGGCGGCGCTCTCCGAGCTCGAGCGCGAGCGCCTCACCGCGCGTATCCGCGGGCTGCTCGAGCGTGAGAACGCGGTGCTCGTCGCGCACTACTATACCGCGCCCGAGATCCAGGCGCTCGCCGACGACACCGGCGGCATCGTCTCCGACTCGCTCGAGATGGCCCGGTTCGGCAACGAGCACCCGGCCGATACGCTCGTGGTCGCGGGCGTTCGTTTCATGGGCGAGACGGCCAAGATCCTCAATCCCGAAAAGCGCGTGCTGATGCCGACGCTGGAGGCGAACTGCTCGCTGGATCTGGGCTGTCCCGCCGACGAGTTCGCCCGCTTCTGCGACCAGTATCCCGATCGCACGGTCGTGGTCTATGCCAACACCAGCGCCGCGGTGAAGGCGCGCGCCGATTGGGTCGTGACCTCGAGCATTGCCGTCGACGTGGTCGAGTACCTCGACGACCAGGGCGAGAAGATCCTGTGGGCCCCGGATCGTTACCTGGGCCGCTACATCGAGCGCGAGACGGGCGCCGACATGGTCCACTGGCAGGGCTCGTGCATCGTCCACGACGAGTTCCGCGCGCGCGAGCTGGCCCGGATGAAGTCGGTGTATCCGGACGCGGGCGTGCTCGTGCACCCGGAGTCGCCCGCCGACGTCATCGAAATGGCCGATCGCGTGGGCTCGACCACGCAGCTCATCCGGGGCGCGCAGGAGCTCCCCCATGACACCTTCATCGTGGCAACCGACCGCGGCATCTTCCACAAGATGCAGCAGGCCGCTCCCCAAAAGCGCTTCATCGAGGCGCCCACGGGCGGTGCCGGTGCGACGTGCCGCTCATGCGCCCACTGCCCATGGATGGCGATGAACACGTTGCACAATCTCGCCCAGACCCTCGACTCGGGCGCGAATGCCATCACCTTGGACGAGTCGGTCCGCCAGGCCGCGTTGCGGTCGGTGCAGCGCATGGTCGACTTCGCCCGGGCGAACCAGGTGCGCGTCTACGGCACGGGCAACGCCTAGCGGCGGCGAGGCCCCGGCATGGGAGTCACGTGGGCGCGCGTGTTAGAGTAATAAATGATGATCGACACGCGACTCCCATTCCCCCTGGACCGCGATCAGGTCGCCGCCTTGCTCGAGCGCCACGGCATCCTGGCGACGCAGCAGCGCATCGACATCGCGCACCTGCTGTTTCAGCAGCCCCAACATCTGGCGGCTGAACAGGTGCTCGCCCAGGTGAATGCGACGTACGGCCATGTCTCGAAGGCGACCGTCTACAATACGCTCGGCCTGTTCGTCCGGCGCGGGCTCGTACGCGAGGTCGTAATCGAGCCGGGCCGTACGTTCTACGACTCCAACACGCATGACCACCACCACATCTACAACGTCGACACAGGCGAGCTCTCCGACATCCCCGCGAGCAGCGTCGCCATCGACGGCGGTCCCGCGCTACCCGCTGGCACCGAGGTCGAGGGCATGGACCTGGTCATCCGCGTGCGCAACCAGGGCTGGCATTCCTCGCGCTAGGACGATGCCGGGTGTTGCCCGTGCCGATCGTCTCCTCGCGGCCCGCTCGGGCCGTGCCCGGCACCTCCCTGGATGGGGGCTCCTCGGGCAAAACCCGGCCTACGACCGTAGGGAGCCGCGCGATTGATCCACCACCCTCCGCTAGTGACAACGTAGGCCGGCTCGCGCTCGAGACG
>CAYTWS010000051.1:0-8386 GCA_964442145.1 uncultured Ectothiorhodospiraceae bacterium
ATCAAGCTCAAGAATATGCTGGCGCGGCTGTATGCGCGCACCGAGCAGTACGCCAAGGCCCGCGAGTACCTGGATGCATGGTTCGCCGAGGTCGAGGATCCGGGCGCCGACGACTATGCGCTCAAGGCCAATATCCACGCCCAGCTCGAAGAGCACACCGCCGGTCTCAAGGCTATCGACAAGGCGATCGCCATGAGCGATCGCCCGCGCGAGCAGTATTACCAGATGCAGGTGTCGCTGCAGTTCGCGGCCGAGCGTTACACGGATGCCGCCGAGACGCTGCGGACGATGCTGGTGAATTGGCCCCAGAAGAAACGCTACTGGACGCAGCTGACGAGCGTGTATCTCAACCTCGAGCGCAACGAGGACGCCCACGCTGTCCTCCAGCTCGCGCACCGCAAGGGCTTGCTCGAGCGCGAGGACGAATTCGTCCGTCTGACACGGCTGGGCCTGTCGATCGGTGTGCCGGCCGAGGCGGGCGAAGTGCTCAAACAGGCCATCGAGAATGGGCGGGTCAGACCCAGCGAGCAGCACTGGGAGATCTTGGGTCAGGCCTGGGCGCGTGCCAAGGAGTGGGACCGAGCGATCGCCGCCTATGGCGAAGCGGCGAACAAGGGCAACGCCGGCAAGCATCACTTGCGACGGGCGCGCATGTATACCTACGACAACGAATGGAACAACGCCATCCAAGCGGCCGAGCAAGCACTCGACGACGAGTCGTTCGGCTCACGCGGTGAGGCCCATCTGTTTATCGGCCGGGGCCACCTCGAGCTCGACAACCACGACAAGGCCATGGCCGCCTTCGACGCGGCACGCGAGTATGCCGAGACCGCGGACGAGGCCGAGCGCTGGCGCCAGTATGCCCAGCGCGAGCGCGCATACGACGGCGCCAGCAGCGCTTCCTAGTCGACGAGGCCGATTCCGTGTAGATCGGCATTTTAACGATCGATGCATTGCGCCGCCGTTTGTTGGAACCGACCTATTTAGGCCGGCTATTGAGCGCCGGCTATTGCTTGGGGGTGTGGTTACCGGAGTGGTTTATCGGTCGAGTCGTCAGTCAACACTGCGCGTGGGACATGACGAGCAAGAGCCGGCCTACGGCTGCCGTGACCCAGAGTGTAATCGGTTGTGACGTCGGTCGATATCGCGTGTGGGTCGTTGAGAGCACGAACCGGCCCACGGTCGTGATTTCCCTTGCGCGGCGGCGCTACGTAGGCCGGCTTTTGTCCGACCGTGTTCCCGTCCGCCATCGTTTTGTACTGCCTCGGCATGCCGCTGGGGCTTCGACTGGCAAAGACAACAGCCGGCGGTCCAATCACGGTTGGCCGGCGGTCGGCGTCGCTAGCACACGCTAGACCGGAGCGTGCCTTGCCATAAGGGCCACCCTTGTTACACGCGTATCATCGCTACGTCACCTCGCTGTCACCTACCCATCATAAAGTCCCATCGCATCGCGGCGCGGTCGCGGGAAAGCGCCTTGTGCGTTGCGCGTCGTGACCGGTTCAGATCCAACGAGGGGACCCGATGCGATATCGGTTTGCAGCGATTGTTGGCATGGTCATGCTCTGCGGCGCGACGACCGTCGAGGCCGCGAGACTGCAGGGCCGGGTCGTGGAGCCGGCGACGGGCGCACCCGTGGGCGGTGCGACGGTCAGTGTCGCCGGCAGCGATGCCGAGGCCATCACCGACGCCCAAGGGAACTACCAGATCGAGCTCGAGCCCGGCACCTATACGCTCGAGATCTCGGCAGGAGGGGACTACGAGCAAAAGACCGTGGAGGGTGTCGAGTTAACCGGCGATCAGGTCACCCGCCGGATCGAGCTCGAGCGCGGCGGTGGCCAGGATGTCGCCGAATACGGTGACTATACCGTACAGCGCGGGTACATCGAGGGCTCGCCGGCCTCGGTCGTTACGACCCAGCGCGAGGCGCCGCAAGTCTCGGACGTCATTGGCAGTGAGCAGATGGACGCTGCCGGCGATTCCAATGCCGCAGACGCGCTCGAGCGTGTCACGGGCTTGGCGGTCGAGGATGGCAAGTTCGTCACCATTCGCGGCCAGCCGGAGCGCTACACCAAGACGACGCTCAACGGCTCGCCCCTACCCAGCCCGGATCCCATTCGGCGTATCGCCCCGCTCGATCTATTCCCTACGAGCATTCTTTCGGAGGTCAGTGTCTCCAAAAGCTACGACGCCTCCCAGGCTGGATCGTTCGGTGGTGGCTTGGTGGACCTACGCACCAAGGGTGCGCCGCCGGAGCCGTTCCTCGAGGTCTCTTTGAGCACAGGCGGTAACACCGAGAGCACGGGCGAACAAGGCCTGGAGTACGAGGGTGGCAGCCGAGATTTCCTCGGCACCGACGACGGAACGCGCGAGATCTCGGGCGGGCTCAAGGGCGAACTCGATGGCGTCGGGGGCACTACGCCCGGGCTCGTTGATGGCGCAAAAGGCCTCGAAAACAACTGGGAGGTCGACGAGACCACGCTGCCGCCGGATCTCGGCTTGTCCTTGGCCGGCGGTACCAACACCGAATGGATCGGTGCCGACGTCGGGGTGACGGGGTCGCTGAGCTGGGGTCGCGAGTACCGCAAGACCGAGCGCACGGAGCGGCGCTTCGCGGTCGCTGGCAGCGGCCTCCGGTTGCAGAGCGAGCAGCGAGAGAACCGCACCGATCACGATGTCGATGTCGGCGGTTTTCTGGCCACCTCGTTCGACTGGGGCAATCACAAGCTGACCAGCAACACCTTCGTCAGCCGCAAGACGACCGAGCGGACTCAACTCGTAACCGGTGAGCGAACGGTTAGTCAGGCAGTCGATATTCGCGACTTCGAGCTCGACTGGAACGAGCGTGAGCTCTTCGGCGAGCAGCTAGTCGGTGAGCACGATTTCGCGGCGGTCTCTCTGGACTGGCGTTTCCTCTACGCCCAAGCCGAGCGCGAGAACCCCGATCGTCGATTCTACCGCCTCACCCGCGCGGCGGGCTCGAACGATCCGTTCGGGCTGACCGATCGCGAGGACGCCACCCGGACGTTCATCAATACCCAGGACGACATTACGAGCTTCAGCCTCGATCTGGAGAAAACGGTGATCGACGGGGAAGCGATTTCGCTGGACGTGGCCGGCGGAGGCGCTACTTTCAGCCAGGATCGCGAGTCGAGCACGCGCGCGGTGGGCCTGCGGCCCGATCCCAACGAGGTCGACGTCACTGCACCCATCGAGGACATCCTGGCACCGGAGAATCTCGGCGATGGGGTTGCCGTATCCGACAACACCAACCAGACGGATTTCTATGAGGGAACGGCCGAAGTCGACGCCCTCTACCTCAAGGGCGACATCGGTTGGGCCGACACGCTCCGGGTGGTCAGCGGCGTCCGTCAGGAGTCCGCAGAGTACGAGGTCGACAGCCTCGTAACGACCGCGAGCCCTGTTACCAACGGGTTCGACGAGACCAGCACGTTGCCCTCGCTGTCGACTACGTGGTTCTTCGCCGAGCGGATGCAGGCCCGCCTAGCGTACGCGAGCACGATCTCCCGTCCGACGCTCAATGAGATCGCCGGTACCGACACCAAACCGGTGCGCTACCGGGATCCGGACACCAACAATGTGTTCGAGGGCAATCCGGGCCTAGAGCCCGCCCAGATCGATTCGATCGATCTACGCTGGGAGTGGTTCCCCTCGAGCGGCGAGCTCGTCGCCCTGGGCGTGTTCGCCAAGGACTACACCGATCCGCTCGAGGAGGAGCTCGTGCCCACCGCGACGGGGGAGGTTCGCCGTGTGATCAATGGTGACGAGGCCACAGTGCGGGGTGTCGAGGCGACGGCCCGCCTCAACCTTCCCACGGTCACGAGTGCCGTGGGTGCCGATTGGGACTGGGCCGAGAGCGTCTACATGCAAGGCAACCTCGCTTTGATCGACTCCGAGGTTAGCTTCGATACGGGGGGCAGCAGCCAGACGCGCTCGCTGCAGGGGCAGGCGGACGAGCTGCTCAATCTCATCGTCGGCTATAGCCCGGGTAATCACGATGTGACGCTGGCCGTCAACTACACGGGTGAGCGCTTGAACGCTGTCACGCGTGACGTCGGTGGCACCCAGGTGCCGAACATCTTCCGCGAGCCGCGGACAGTGGTCGATGTCAACTACGACTACAAGTGGAGCGATGCGTTGAGCCTGAGTGCGGCGCTTGGCAACGTGCTCGACGAGGACGTGCAGCGTACCCAGGGCAATCGTGTCTTCTCCACCTATGACCCGGGTGTGGACTTTGAGTTAGGCCTCGATTATCGCTTCTAGCGCGTCCCGAACCGCGTGTGGACGGGGCGCGGCCCGGGTTCCGCTCGGGGATGTCATCGCGAGGCAATCCATGTGTAGCGGCCACGACACATTCCCATAGTACGTTCCCACCCGTTGCCGGATTTTTAGGCAACCACCAAACGAACGAGAGGAGGCACGACCATGTCGTATCCCAAGAGCAAGCTCGCGCTCGCCGTGTTCGCTTGCGTCGGTCTTGCCGCGTGCGGCGGCAGCGATAACGACGGTGGCGGCGGAGGCGGAACGAGCTCCGGCCCCGATTCGCAGAATTGGCAAACCGACTTCAGCAATACCGACCGCTACGGCGTTACGGTCGATAGCGATCTCACGATCGACAATCAGACCCTTGCGATCGGTACCGACGAGTCCGCTAGCTCCGAGACCGGTGGCCAGTTCAGTACGCCGGCCGGTAGCACGGTCACGCCGGATGGCTTCCACGGTGCAGTGAGTCCGAACGCCGGCGCACCGGACGACGATCCGACCAACAACTCGCAGTCCGGCGGCGGTCCGTTCTGGGACGGCTGGACCTATCGCGACAGCAGCCTCAGCACGAACCTGCCCAGTAGCGCGCAGGGAACCGAGAACTTCCATCCTCTAGAGGCAGACATCGGCAGTGGCATTACAGCCGCAGCCAGCTCGGATTGCAGCAATATCGCCGGTGGTCTCACCGATGGCGGCACCAAGACGGTCTTCGGGGAAAACGTCCCGATCTGCGTCATTGAGGACGGCGACCTCGATGGAGACTACACGTTGTCGAACGACCACATCTACGTTCTCGATGGCACCGTCCAGATCGGTAATGGCGATGTCGAGAGCGCTTCCGATCCGAGCACCGTTCGCGAAGACATTCTGACCATCGAGCAAGGCACCCAGATTTTCGGTGCCTCGGGTAGTGATCCGTCGCTGGTGGTCACGCGCGGCTCCGAAATCGACGCGACGGGTACCCCGGAAGAGCCCATCATCTTTGGCGCCGTCGATTTCGACTCGAGCGCCAGCCCGGTCATCACCGACGATCCGACCGACCTCAACGACCGGGGCGCTTGGGGCAGCATCGTTCTCTCGGGCTACGGTGAGGTCAACGCCGCGAACGACGATGACCAGCTGCAGACCGAGGCGGTGCCCGACAACGTGACCCGGTGGTTCGGCGGCACCGACAACAGTGACTCCAGCGGCACGATCGAGTATGCCGTGGTTGCTGAGACCGGCGAGGCTTTCCGCCAAGACGAGGAGGTCCAGGGTATCACTGTCGAGGCGTCCGGCTCGGGCACGACGATCAGCCACGTTCAGGTGCTCAACTCGGACGACGATGGGATTGAGTGGTTCGGTGGCGCGGCCAATGCACGCAATGTCGTCATCCAGGCCGCAACCGACGACTCACTGGACCAGGATCTCGGTTGGCAGGGTACAGTCAAGAATGCCCTCGTGATCCAGGGCCCGGGCTCGGGTAACCGCGGCATGGAGACCGACAACAACGGCGATAACTTCGGGGCCACGCCGAAGACGCGGCCGGTGCTGGCGAACGTGACCATCCTGGGCCACAGCGGCAACAGCGGTGACCAGAGCGCCGGCGCCCTGCACCGCGAGGGCTACGGTGGCGAGGTCTACCGGTCGGTCTATACCGACAATACGTCTAACGTCGCGGGCGGTTCGGGCGAGTTCCAAGAGGGCTGCCTCGACATCGACAGCGAGGTCGACGAGGATCTCGAGTACGGCGACGTACTGTTCAACTGCGCCGCCGGTGCGCTGTCCGACGACGACGATACCTAAGCTACCTCCAGCAGGTCGTTGCACCAGGGGTGCCCGGGTTCGGGCACCCCTTTTTATTCGTGCACTGGGCACGGCGCCGCAGCGCTGCGAGCGGCGCCGGATCATCGATAAGCGGACGTGAGATCCGTCGCCCGGATGGAGTCGAAGGCGGAGGTACGGGGCCGCTTACCTGGATTCCGGCTGCCGACTGCATCCAGGCTACAGGGCCCGGACTACTGTGCTATTCGTGTCCATTCGCGGTTCGTTGGCAAGCGAGGCTACCCCGAAAATGCTTCAGCGTAGCTCCCGAGACGCTTGCGGCCCCGGAACGTGGCCCATTCGTGTCGATTCGTGTTCATTCGTGGTTCGTATGCGAGCACCACGCATGCAGGCCAGGCAACCCGCCGACCTTTGGTCACCCAACGAACGATTTCGCGTTCATTTTGTGTGCATTTTGTGGTTCTTACCCGACAAGAGCCCGTGGCGGGAGCGCGTCAGCGCGTCGGCGGCACCAGCATCTCGAGCAGGGCCTTCTGGGCGTGCAGGCGGTTCTCCGCCTCCTGCCAGACGACGCTCTGGGGGCCGTCGAGGACCTCGGCGGTGACCTCCTCGCCCCGGTGGGCGGGCAAGCAGTGCATGAACAAGGCGTCGCTGGCGGCGCGGGCCATCAGATCGGCGTCGACCCGATAGCCCGCGAACGCGACGTTGCGTGCGTCCTGCTCGGCCTCCTGGCCCATGCTCGCCCAGACGTCGGTGGCCACGAGATCGGCATCCGCGACGGCGGCTTGCGGATCGTCCAATAGAACCGCCGCCTCGCCGGCGCGCTCGAGCACGGCATCGCCGGGCCCGAAATCGGGCGGGCAGGCCACGCGCACGGTGAAGCCGAGCAGGCGGGCGGCGTTGATCCAGGAGCGGCACATGTTGTTGCCGTCGCCGATCCAGGCGACGGTGCGCCCGGCGATATCGCCGCGCAGCTCCGTGAACGTCTGGATGTCGGCGAGGAGCTGGCACGGATGGCAGCGGTCGGTGAGGCCGTTGATCACGGGCGCGTGCGAGTGCGCCGCGAAGCGCTCGAGCGCGTCGTGATCGCCGGTACGGATCATGACCGCGTCGCACATGCGCCCGACCACGCGTGCTGTATCCTCGATGGGCTCGCCGCGGCCGAGCTGGGTGTCGCGCGGCGACAGGAAGATCGAGTCGCCGCCGAGCTGGCTCATACCCGCCTCGAACGACAGCCGCGTCCGCGTCGACGATTTCTCGAAGATCATCGCGAGCACCCGGCCGGCCAGTGGCGCGTAGTACGTACCCGCACGATGCGCCTGAGCGAGCTCGATGCCGCGCCGGGTCAGGTGGCGGAGCTCGTCGGCGGTGATGTCGTCGAGGGTCAGGAAGTGCCGCGGCGCCATGTCATGCCCCGTTGAGGAACGCGCGGATCACGCGGGCGACGCCGTCGACGATCCGCTCGGCCTCGTCATCGGTGATCGTCAGCGGTGGCAGCAGGCGCACCACGTTGCCGGCGGTGACGTTGATCAACAGGCCCGCCTCGAGCGCGCGCTGCATCAGGGCGCCGCCATCCCGGCTGAGCTCGATGCCGAACATCAGGCCTTGGCCGCGGATATCGCGCACGCCCTCGACGTCGGCCAGTGCCTCACCGAAACGTGTGCGCATACGCCCGCCTAGCTCGCCGGCGCGTTCGGCCAGGCCCTCGCGCTCGATGGTGTCGACGACCGCGAGTCCGGCGCGGCAGGCGAGCGGGTTGCCGCCGAACGTGGTGCCGTGGCTGCCCGGGCCCAGCACGTCGCCGGCGGCGCCGTGGGCCAGGCAGGCACCGATCGGCACCCCGTTGCCCAGCGACTTCGCCAATGTCGTCACGTCGGCGACGATACCGGCATGCTGCTGGGCCAGAAAGCGCCCCGTACGCGCCATCCCCGACTGGATCTCGTCGCACATGAGTAGCCAGCCGTGGCGATCGCACGCGGCGCGCAGCTCGGCTAGATAGCCGGACGGCGCCGGGCGGATACCGCCTTCGCCCTGCACCGGCTCGACCAGCACCGCGACGATGTTGGGATGCTCGCGCGCGGCCGCCTCGACGGCGTCGATGTCGCCGAAGGGCACGTGCAGGAAATCGGGCATCAGCGGCTCGAACCCGGCCTGGATCTTGGGATTGCCGGACGCCGAGAGCGTGGCCATGGTGCGCCCGTGGAAGCTCTGGTGGCAGACCAGCACGACCGGCTCGTCGACCCCCTGGTCGTGGCCATGGCGGCGTGCCAGTTTGATGGCCGTCTCGTTGGCCTCGGCGCCCGAGTTGCAGAAGAACACGCGCTCGTGGCCGGTGAGC
>CAYTWS010000052.1:0-8383 GCA_964442145.1 uncultured Ectothiorhodospiraceae bacterium
GACGCGCGAGCAGGGCGGTCTAACCGGCTAGCCGCACGAGCGCGCGCCGCGGTCGCCAGGCCTTGGAACGCGCGTGGGGCTCGTGTATGATGCACCGCTCTTCGCTCGAGCCGCCCCCGTTTCGCCCCGATTGGTCCGTCGGCCGCCGCTGTACCGGCCGAGGCCCCGGCGCCGTGTGTACAAGGAGGTAGCGCCATGCTGTTCCTGCCGAGGCAGACGCGGTTCCATCCGGTCAGCGCCGATTATCCTACGGTCAGCCGGTTCGATTCCGAGCTGTTGGGCTGTGCCCTCTTCTGGGGCGCCGACCGCAGCCTCACCCCGAGCGAGGTCGAGGCGCTGGTGTGCCGGCTGCCCGGCTGGATCCGCGAGCAGGCCGAGCGTGCGGGCGTGAACGACCCCATGATCCAGTCGCTGATCATCGACTACGTCGCCCAGGGCTGGGTGGAGTAGGTCGGCTACGGATGGAACGGGCGTAGCTGTCGGGCTGGAGCGTGGCCTACAAACACATTTGACTGGCTCAATTGGATTGTAGGTCCGACCTCAGTCGGACATCCTCAGCTCGTCAATCAGAACCACAAAATGGACACAAGATGAACACAAAATATCGGCTCTGATGCGAGCCCGATGATGATGCCGTTCTCTTATTTTGTGTCCATTTTGTGGTTCTCATACGAGTACAAGCACACGGCGTTCGCTTGATTACTCGCCCGTGAACACGCCCAGGCGCTTGGACAGGGCGACGTTCTCGGTGTAGTCGATCGGTATGACGACCAGGGCGGGGCCCTCGTAGGCCAGCGCGGTCTCCAGGGCGGGGCGCAGCTCGCGCGCGTTTTCCACGTATTGCCCGTGCCAGCCGAAGCACCGGGCCAGGCCGAGCCAGTCCGGATTGCCGAACTCCAGGTCGGTGTGGTCACCGTAGTGATCGTCCTGCTTCCAGGCGATCAGGCCGTAGCTGCCGTCCTCCCAGACCAGCATCACGATGTCCGAGTCGAAGCGCCGGGCGGTCTCCATCTCTTGGACGTTCATCATGAAGTCGCCGTCGCCGACGATCCCGAGGATCTTGCGCTCGCCGGCGACGAACGAGGCGCCGATACCGCCCGGTAGCGGCATCCCCATCGAGCAGAAGCCATTCGGGATGAGGCAGGTGTTGGGCTCGCGGCAGTGCAGGTGGCGCCCGACCCACATCTTGTGTGCGCCGACGCCCGACAGCACCACGTCGTGCCGTCCCATGACCGCTTGCACATCGGAGATGGCCTTCTGCGGGCGGATGATGCCCTCGGTGTCGTCGTCGACGTGGGCCTCGATGTCGGCCTTCATCTTGGCCCGCGCCTCGTGCTGGGCGCTGTGATCGTACCGCGGCGCCCCGTCGCGCTCGAAGCGCCGGTTGAGCTGCCATAGGGCGTGGGCGACGTCGCCGACGAGCTCGACCGCCGGGTGGTACTCGGTGTCGATCTCCGCTGGGTCGAAGTCGATGTGGACGATGGTCTCGGAGGCGTCCGGATTCCACAGTCGCGGCGGGTACTCGACCAGGTCGTAGCCCACGGTGATCACGAGATCGGCGTCGCGCACGGCGTCGGCGACATAGTCCCACTGGCCCAGGCCGATCGTGTACAGGGCGTAGTCGGCGGTGTAGTCGACCGCCCCCTTGCCCATGAAGGTCGTGGTCACGGGGATGCCGGTCTGCTCGGCGAGCTGGCGCAGCTGGTCCGAGGCGCGTTTGCGTACGGCGCCGTTGCCCGCGATCACGACGGGTTTGCGGGCGTTGCGGATGAGCTCGTAGGCTTGGTCGCTGACCTTGTCGTCGGGTCCGGGCCGGCGGAAGCGCCGCGGCTCCATGGGCTCGGCGTCGGTGTCCATCTTGGCGATGTCCTCGGCGAGCTCGATGTGGATCGCCCCGGGCTTCTCGCCACGGGCCGTGCGCACGCCCTTGCGCACCATCTCCGGGATGCTGTCCGGGTGATGCACCGCATGGGCCCACTTGGTTACGGGCTCGTACATGCCGACGACGTCCATGACTTGGTGGCTCTCCTTGTGCTGGCGCGTGGTCGCGCCCTGGCCGGTCAGCACCATCAGTGGCGCGTGATCCATGTTGGCGTCGGCGACACCCGTGATCAGATTGGTCGCACCCGGGCCCAGCGTGCCCAGGCACACGGCCGGGTTGCCGGTGAGCTTGCCGTAGACCTCCGCCATGAAGGCCGCGCCCTGCTCGTGGCGCGTCAACACGAACCGGATCTGGCGGGAGTGGCGTAGCGATTGGACGAAGTCGGCGTTCTCCTCGCCGGTGACTCCGAAGACGTACTCGATGCCCTCGCGCTCCAATGCCTTGACGAACAGATCGGATGCCTTCATCGGGTGCTCCTGTCTCGATGGCCGGCGCTGGCCCGCGGCGGCCGCGCTTGGCGCGCCATTGTGGCCCGCATGTCGGTCCGTTGCTAGCGTCCCGACCCCCGTGCGCCCTCCGTGCCAAGGCGCGGCCCGTTGGTTATAGTGCGGTCCGTCGCGACCGCTGGAGGCCGACAATGGAGGCAGCGTCGTTGCTGCTGGCGGTGCTAGGCCCATGATGCGCCGGGGGATACCGTTTCCCCGGCGGGTGTGGGCCTGGGCGTTCTACGACTGGGCCAATTCGGCCTATGCCACGCTGGTGCTCGCCGGTTTTTTCCCGCTGTTCTTCAAGGAGTATTGGGCGGCCGATCTCGACGCGACGGCGTCGACGTTCTGGCTGGGCACGGCCAACTCGAGCGCCAGTCTGGCGATCGTCGTGCTCGCGCCCTTGCTGGGCGCGATAGCCGACCGCGCCGGCGCGCGCAAGCGCTATCTGGTGCGCTTCGCGCTGCTCGGGATCGTGTCGACGGCGAGCCTGGGCCTGGTCGGCGCCGGCGTGTGGGGTGCGGCCGCGGCGCTGTTCGCGTTGGCTACCGTGGGCTTCATGGGGGCCAACGTGTTCTACGACGCCCTGCTCATGGAGGTCGCCGCCGCCGATGAGCGCGACCGGGTATCGGTGCTCGGCTATGCGCTCGGCTATCTCGGTGGCGGTCTGCTCTTCGCCGGCTGCGTCGCTTTGGTGCTCATGCCCGAGACCTTCGGCTTCGCCGGACGCGCCGCCGCGGTCAAGACCTCGTTCGCCGTCACGGCCGTATGGTGGGCCGTTTTCTCGATCCCGCTGCTCAAGGGCGTGGCCGAGCCCGCCGTCCGCCTGCCCTCGGCCGGCCGGGCCTTTCGCGAGGGCTGGGGCGATCTGCGGGCGACGCTGCGCGATCTGGCGGGCCATCGCGAGGTCGCGCTGTTCCTGGCGGCGTATTTCCTCTACATCGACGGCGTCGACACGGTCGTGCGCATGGCCGTCGACTACGGCATGGCGATCGGCTTCGGCTCGAACGACCTGATCGCGGCCCTGTTGATCGTCCAATTCGTCGGCTTCCCGGCGACGTTGCTGTTCGGTTGGGCCGCCCGGCCGTTCGGCCCGCGCGCGGGGATCTTCTTCGCCCTGGCGGTCTATGCGGCGACGACGATCTGGGCGGCGACGATGAGCGCGACCTGGGAGTTCTATGCCTTGGCCGTCGTCATCGGCCTGGTCCAAGGCGGCGTCCAGGCCCTGTCGCGCTCGCTATTCGCGCGCCTGGTGCCCGCAGCCAAGGCCGCTGAGTTCTTCGGTCTCTACAACATGATGGGCAAGTTCGCGGCGGTGATCGGGCCCGTGCTGATCGGTTGGGTCGGGCGCGCCGCCGGCGATCCGCGCATCGGGATTCTGTCGCTGTTGGTGCTTTTCGGAGCGGGTGCCTGGTTGCTCGCGCGGGTGCGCGTGCCCGGGGCCGGGCCGCCGGCTTCCGGCCCCTAGACGGAGCCACGCGCTGCCGCCGCCCAGGGGAAGCCGCCGTTGTTTGGCCGGCCCGCCTGTGGCGCTACTCGACCGCCTCGATCGTGTAGCCGGCGCGTGACAAGCGCTGCAGCACACCGGCCTCGCCGGGTAGATGGAGCGCGCCTATGGCGACGAAGGTGCCACCCTGGTCGAGCAGCGGCGCCATCCGCTCGGCCATGCGGGCGTTGCGCTCGTCGACCAGGCGCCGCTCGAGGGCCTCCTGGGCCTCGGCATTGCCCATCATGGGATGGGCCTCGCTGAGGGCGACGAGACGCGCGAGATCCCCGGCGAGCCAGGCGCTCACGAGTTCCTCGAGCAGCGGCTCGATGCGGTCGGCGGCACCCAGCTCGACGACCTGGCGCAGCATGTCGAGCTGCTGCGCCTCGGACAGGCCGGCGAAGACGGCGATCTGCTCGTCGGCGGTCTCCAGCCCGGTAATCGGCTCCCCGGAGCGTTTCGCTCGCCGATAGAGCACTCGATCGAGGGTGGCGCTCGGCTGCACATCGGGCGTGGCTAGCGTGAGCGCCACCGCCCAAGGGGCCAGGCCATCGAGCTGCTGGGGCGCCAGGCCGCGCTCGCGTGCGACCTGCTGGAGCTGCCGCCACGACGTGGCGTCGAGGCGCTCGCTCAGCGGCGGGCCGTCGGTGTCCATCATCGCCTGCGTCATCGCCGCCCGGATGTTGTTGTCGAAGTCGAGCTCGAAGGCGTAGCGCTCGGCTCGGTCGAAGGCGCGCTCCACCGGTGTGGCGAGATCGACCGCGGCCTCGCGATCGGAGTGGATCGTGCCGAAGATATGGCTCGGCGCTGCACTGTCGGGCGCTTGGACGCGCCAGAGACGGCCCTCGCTGTACGCTGGATCGGCGGCCACGGCCGCCTTGGCCGCGATCGCGGCGAGCGCCAGGCAGGCAATGCAGCGGGCTAGCACGCGCATGATCGAGCCTCCTTTCGTGGGCGGGGCCGTCGGCGAGAGCGTAAACTGTGGCAGCGGTCGCCGCTAGTGGGCTCTCGCGATGCTACGCCGCGCGCTCGCGATTAGCGCTACAGCGATGCTGGGACTGGGCTACGCCGCTCCCGTGAGCGCGTTGCGCTGCGACAACGCGCTGGTCAAAGAGGGCGACTACGCCTTCGAGATCCGCCAGGCCTGCGGCCCGCCCACAGCCGTCGAGCGCGCGCCACCGCCCGATCGGCAACACCACCATCTCGGTGTACGTGAGGAGCGCTGGTACTACGATCTGGGCAGTAACCGCCTGCTGCGGGTCTTGCACCTGCGCGACGGCCGCCTGCGCCGGATCGAGACCCGCGACCACGGCCTGGCCGACCACGAGTCCGCGGGTGATTGCCAGCCCACCGACATCCAGCGCGGTATGACCAGCTATCGCCTACTGCGGCGCTGCGGTGAGCCCGACCAGCGCGAGCGCCGCCCGCTGCGGCGCACCCAACGCCACGAGGGGGTCCACCGAGGTCGCGACGTCGTCTGGCACGAGGAGTGGATCTACGCCTTTGGTGAGCGCTACATCGCCCGGCGTGTGCGCCTCGTCGCGGGCGAGGTGCAATCGGTCGAGACGGTGCCGTGACCCGCGTACGGGAAGCTACGGCGCGGTGCTCGCGGCCAAGCGGCGATCCAGACGCGGCAGCCAGTAGCCCAGCGTCGCCGCGCGCAGACCCAGGAACAGCATCAGCGCCAGCCACAGACCGTGGTTGCCCCACAGCGGCACGAGCGCTTCGGCGGCGAGCCAATAGAGGCCGGCGGCGATCAGCATGCCGTTGCGCATCTCGCGCGTGCGCGTGGTGCCGATGAATACCCCGTCGAGCTGGAAGCTCCAGACAGCGATCACAGGCGCGGCGACCATCCAGGGCAGATACGTCAGCGCGGCCGCGCGCACCGCTTCGAGGTCGGTCATCCAGCCGATGAAGACCGGCCCGAGGGTTGCGTAGACCACTGCGTAACCGAGTGCGACGCCGAGGGCGCAGACGGTGGTCGACCGGATGGCCGCGCGGAAGTGCTGGCGCCGGCGTGCGCCCCAAGCGGAGCCGGCCATGCCCTCGACCGCATGGGCGAAGCCGTCCAGGCCGTAGGCCAGGAAGAACTGCAGCTGCATCAACACCGCGTTGGCGGCCACGGTGACCTCGCCCAGGCCGGCGCCCACCGCCGTGAAGTAGAACAGCGCGACCACCAAGCACAGGGTGCGCACGAGGATGTTGCCGTTGACCGCGACCAGGGCGCGCAGGGCCTCGGGCTCGAGCAGTGTTGTGAAACGCTCGCGCCCGGGCAGGGCGCGCACCCGGCGGGCGATCAGCGCGAGGCCGACGCCGACGGCGGTGTATTCGGCGATGACCGAGGCGGCGGCGACGCCCTCGATGCCCCAGCCGAGGACGGGGACGAACAGGAGATCCAGCGCCACGTTGGTGCCGTTGAGCAGTAGCTGGACCGTCAGCACATCACGCGTGCGCTGCAGGCCGATGAGGCTGCCCAGGATGGCGTAGTTGGCGAACGCCGCCGGTGCCGACCAGATGCGCCACTCGAAATAGACCCGGGTGAGTGCCTCGACGCGCTCGCTGCCCTCAACCACCCAGAAGGCGGTCCAGGCGATCGGCGCTTGCGCGAGCCACAGCGCCGCTGCCAGGCCCGCGGCGATGAGCAATGCCCGTTGCAGCGTGGCGGCGACCTCGGCGCCGTCACCCGCGCCGAACGCCTGGGCGACGAAGCCGGTCGTGCCCATGCGCAGGAAGCCGAAGCCCCAGTAGATGATCGAGAACAGATTCGCGCCCAACGCCACCGCGCCCACGTAGGCGGCATCGGGCTGATGGCCCATGACGGCGGTGTCGACCGCGCCCACCAGCGGGATGGACGAGTTCGACAGGATAATGGGCCAGGCGAGCTGCCAGGCGCGGCGGTAGCCGGGCGCTTCGGTCGTTTCCATGGGAGTGGACTGGATCGCGTGACGGCGCGCGGCCGTGGCCGCGCGAGCGTGACAGTCATACCGGCCGCGGCGCGCGACCGCGTTCCCGCGCTTCCGAGTGGCGTGCGCGTCGGGCGGGGCAGGGTGGGCCCGGCCCGTGCGCGCTCACTGGAGCTCGGGGTCGATCTCGCCCAGGCACATGTACTTGACCTCGAGGTAGTCCTCGACGCCGTACTTCGAGCCCTCGCGGCCCATGCCCGATTCCTTGACGCCGCCGAACGGTGCCACCGACGTCGAGATCAGCCCCGTGTTCACGCCCACGATGCCGTACTCGAGCGCGCGGCCTACGCGCCAGCTACGGGCCATGTCGCGGGTGTAGAAGTACGATGCCAGGCCGGCGCGGGTGTTGTTGGCCAGCTCGACGGCCTCGCGCTCGGAATGGAACCGGAACAGCGGCGCCACGGGCCCGAAACTCTCCTCGTCGGCGACCTTCATGTCGGTGGTGACGCCGGCGAGCACGGTGGGCTCGTAGAAGGTGCCGCCGAGCGAGTGGCGCTGGCCGCCGGTGAGTGCGGTCGCGCCGTGCTCGAGCGCATCGGCGACGTGCTCGTCGACCTTGGCGATGGCGTTGTCGTCGATCAACGGCCCTTGATTGACGCCTTTTCGGAAGCCGTCGCCGACTTGCAGCCCGCGGACCCGCTCGACGAGCTTGTCCGCAAAGGCGTCATACACCCCGTCCTGGACCAGGATACGGTTGGCGCAGACGCACGTCTGGCCCGTATTGCGGTATTTCGACGCGATCGTGCCCTCGACCGCCGCATCGAGATCGGCGTCGTCGAACACGATGAAGGGGGCGTTGCCGCCGAGCTCGAGCGAGAGCTTCTTCATCGTGGGCGCGCACTGCTCCATGAGCATCTTGCCGACCGGGGTCGAGCCCGTGAACGAGAGCTTGCGCACCGTCGGATTGCCGGTGAGCTCGCCGCCGATGGCCCCTGGATCCCCAGTGATGACGTTGAACACGCCGTCGGGCAGGCCGGCGCGCTGGCCCAGCTCGGCGAGCGCGAGTGCGGTCAGCGGCGTCTGCTCGGCCGGCTTGACCACCATGGGGCAGCCCACCGCCAGTGCCGCGCCGGCCTTGCGCGTGATCATCGCCGCCGGGAAGTTCCACGGCGTGATCGCTGCCGCGACGCCGATGGGCTCTTTGGTGACGACGATGCGCTTGTCCGCCGCATGCGATGGGATGACGTCGCCGTAGACGCGCCGCGCCTCCTCGGAGAACCACTCGAAAAACGACGCGGCATAGGCGATCTCGCCGCGCGCTTCCTGCAGCGGCTTGCCCTGCTCGCTGGTCATCAGCGCCGCCAGATCCTCGACGTGCTCGTGCATCAGATCGAACCAGCGGCGCAGGATGGCGGCGCGCTCGCCGGCGGTCTTGTTCGACCAAGCCGGGAAGGCGCGCTCGGCGGCCTCGATCGCGCGCCGGGTCTCGTCGGCGCCGAGCTCGGGCACTTGCCCCACCGTCTGGCCGTTGGCGGGGTTGTTGACCGGGAACTGCGTCGAGCCGGCGACCCAGTCGCCGTCGATGAAGCACCGGTCGCGGAGCAGTTCGGGATCGTCAAGCTTCATA
>CAYTWS010000053.1:0-8316 GCA_964442145.1 uncultured Ectothiorhodospiraceae bacterium
ACGAGCACATTGAGCAGATGCGCCTGTCGGCGACCAAGGCGCTGCTCGAGCGCCGCGACGTGGTGATCGTCGCCACCGTCTCGTCGATCTACGGCCTGGGCGATCCCGAGGCCTATCTCCAGATGGTGCTGCATCTCGAGCGCGGCGATCAGATCGACCAGCGCGCGATCGTGCGCAAGCTCTCGCAGATGCAGTATCAGCGCAACGAGACCGAGCTCAAGCGCGGCACCTACCGCGTACGCGGCGAGGTCATCGATATCCATCCGGCGGAGTCGGACGACTGGGCGATCCGGGTCGAGCTCTTCGACGACGAGGTCGAGCAGCTGGCGTATTTCGATCCGCTGACCGGCGAGGTCCAGCGCAAGGTGCCCAGGCTGACCGTGTATCCCAAGACCCACTATGTCACCCCGCGCGAGCGCTTGCTCCACGCGATCGACCAGATCAAGGCCGAGCTCGCCGAGCGCTTGGACGAGCTGCGCAGCCAGAACAAGCTGTTGGAAGCGCAGCGCCTGGAGCAGCGCACCCAGTTCGATCTCGAGATGATCAACGAGCTCGGCTACTGCTCGGGCATCGAGAACTATTCGCGTTACCTGTCGGGCCGCGAGCCGGGCGAGGCGCCGCCATGCCTGTTCGATTATCTGCCGTCCGGCGCGCTACTGATCGTCGACGAGAGCCACGTCACCATCCCCCAGATCGGCGGCATGTACAAGGGCGACCGCTCGCGCAAGGAGACGCTGGTCAACTACGGCTTCCGGCTGCCCTCGGCCCTCGACAACCGCCCGCTCAAGTTCGAGGAGTTCCAGCGCCTGCAGCCGCAGACGGTCTTCGTCTCGGCCACTCCCGGTCCCTACGAGAACGAGCACTCGGACCAGATCGTCGAGCAGGTGGTTCGACCTACCGGCTTGGTCGATCCGGCGGTCGAGGTCCGGCCCGTGGCCTCGCAGGTCGACGACGTGCTCTCCGAGATCAATCGCTGTGTGGCCAATGACGAGCGCGTGCTGATCACGACGCTGACGAAGAAGATGGCCGAGGACCTCACCGACTACCTCACCGAGCACAACGTGCGCGTGCGCTATCTGCACTCGGACATCGACACGGTCGAGCGCGTCGAGATCATCCGCGATCTGCGGCTGGGCAAATTCGACTGCCTCGTCGGCATCAACCTGCTGCGCGAGGGCCTGGACATGCCCGAGGTCGCGCTCGTGGCCGTGTTCGATGCCGACAAGGAGGGCTTTCTGCGCGCCGAGCGCTCGCTCATCCAGACGATCGGGCGCGCGGCGCGCAACGTCGAGGGGCGCGCGATTCTCTACGCCGACGAGATCACCAACTCGATGCGCCGTGCGATCGACGAGACCGAGCGCCGTCGGGCCAAGCAGCAGGCCTACAACGAAGAGCACGGCATCACGCCGCAGACGATCCGTAAGTCCGTCGCCGACATCATGGAGGCGGGCCACGCGGGCGCGCCCGGCACGCCCGAGCGCTACGCCGAGGTCGCCGATACGGCAGAGCAATACCAGTCGAAATCGCCCAAGGAGCTCGCCAAGGAGATCGAGCGCCTCGAGAAGCGGATGTTCGACCACGCGCAGAATCTCGAGTTCGAGGAGGCCGCACGCCTGCGCGACGAGGTGCACAAGCTGCGCGAGCGCGCCTTCGGCGTCGCCGACGTCGCCGGCTGACGTTGCGGCCTCGGCGCAGCGAGTAGGGGGCTATGTGGGCCGGCGAACGGAACCACATGAGCCGTATACGTACGAATCGAACGACGAGGGCAGGACGAGGTTGAGCTGGCCACCCAACGCAGCCCAAAAGGCAGCAGACCGGCGCACCCGGCGATTGGTGTACGTCGATCGGTCACCCATCCACGGCTGGGGCTTGTTCGCGCGTGACCGCCTGGATGCGGGGCTGTATATCGGCACCTACCTGGGGCCGGCGGCCCAGCGCAACGGCTCGCACGTGCTGTGGGTGGACGCGGGCGAGGGCTGGATCGGGCGCCGCGGCTTCAATCGGCTGCGCTACGTGAACCACAGCAAGCGCCCGAACGCGGCGTTCGACGGTTTCGACCTCTACGCGCGCCGGACGATCCGCCGCGACGAGGAGATCACGATCGACTATGGCTGGGATGACGATTAAGGGCCCGCCGCGCGGGTGGCGTGCGCCGGCATACGCGCTGCTGGCGCTCGTCGGAATGGTGTCGTTGCTGGGTGCGGCGGCACCGGCGCAACAGGGCGATGCCGGCGGTGGCGGCGACCACGAGCGCAAGGCCTTGTTGTTGACCGTCGACGATGCGATCGGTCCGGCGACCACGCACTATCTCACGAGCGGGTTCGACTACGCCGCCGAGTCGGGCCACGCCATGGTCGTGATCAAGCTCGACACCCCGGGTGGCTTGACTGCGGCGACGCGCGACATCGTCAAGGCGATGCGCGAGTCGACCGTACCGATCGCGGTCTGGGTCGCGCCCGAGGGCGCGCGTGCGGCGAGCGCGGGGACCTACATGCTCTACGCCAGCCATATCGCGGCGATGGCCCCGGCGACCAACGTGGGCGCGGCCACGCCCGTGTCGATCGGCGGTGGCGGCGGGCCCGGCGGGCAACCCAAGCCCGGCGAGGACGGCGGCGAAGGCCAGGACGGCGGTGACGGCGGCGGCAGCGATGCCGCGCAAGAGAGCGAGGGCCAACCGGCCGCTGACGCCAAGAAGCAGAAGGCGATCAACGACGCCGCCGCTTGGATCCGGGGCCTGGCGCAGGAGACGGGGCGCAACGCCGATTGGGCCGAGAAGGCCGTGCGCGAGGCGGTGAGCCTGACCGCCGAGGAGGCGGTCGAGCAGAACGTCGCCGAGTTCCGCGCAATCAATATGACCAAGCTGCTCGAGCTCAGCCACAAGCGCGTGGTCAACGTCGCTGGCTCGATGAAGGCGCTCGAGACCCAGGGTGCGACGGTCGAGCGCCGTGATCCGGATTGGCGCAGCCAGTTCCTGAGCGTGATCACCAATCCAACGGTGGCCTATCTGCTCATGATGGTGGGCATCTACGGCTTGCTGCTCGAGGGCTACAACCCGGGGTCGATCGTGCCGGGGACCGTCGGCGCGATCTCCCTGCTACTCGCGCTCTATGCATTCCAGATCCTGCCGGTCAACTATGCCGGTCTGCTACTGATGGTGCTGGGCGTGATCCTGATCGTCTCGGAGGCGTTCGTGCCGAGCTTCGGTGCGCTCGGAATCGGTGGTCTCGTCGCCATGGTGGTGGGCTCGGTGATCCTCATGGATACCGACGTGCCCGGCTTCGAGGTCGCCCTCGAGGCGATTGCGGGTACCTCGCTATTCACGAGCCTGCTGTTGGCGGCGATCTTGTGGCTCGCACTACGTGCTTGGCGCCGACCCGTCGTCAGCGGCGCCGAGGGCGTCGAGCGTGGTGAAGGCGAGGTCATTGAGCGGGTCACGCCGGAAGGCGGCGTCGTCCGCCTCCAGGGAGAGCGCTGGTCGGCGCAAAGCCACGAGCCGATCTCGCCGGGCCATCGTGTACGTGTTGTCGGGCGCGACGGACTCAAGCTCCGCGTCGAGCCCCTAACCGACCAAGAGGAGTAAGTGTCATGTTGATACCCGCGGGCGTCGCCCTCGCCCTGATCGTCATCCTCATCTTCAGTCTCATCAATATCCTGCGCGAGTACGAGCGCGGGGTCATTTTCACGCTCGGCCGATTCTATGCGGTCAAGGGGCCTGGACTGATCATCGTCATCCCGATCATCCAGCAGATGGAGCGCGTTGATCTGCGCTTGGTGACCATGGATGTGCCCACCCAAGATGTCATCTCGCAAGACAACGTGTCGGTTCAGGTCAACGCGGTTGTCTACTTCCGGGTCATCGATCCGGAGAAATCGGTCATCAACGTCGAGCAATACTATGCGGCCACGAGCCAACTCGCACAGACGACGCTGCGCTCGGTTCTCGGCAAGCACGATCTCGACGAGATGCTCTCGGAGCGCGACAAGCTCAACGCCGATATCCAGGACATCCTCGACAAGCAGACCGACCAATGGGGCATCAAGGTGGCCAATGTCGAGATCAAGCACGTCGACCTCGATGACAGCATGATCCGGGCGATCGCGCAGCAGGCCGAGGCCGAGCGGGCCCGGCGCGCCAAGGTGATCCATGCCGAGGGCGAGAAGCAGGCTGCGGAGAATCTCGTCGCGGCGGCGACGGAGCTCGGTCAAGACCCTCGCGCCATCCAGCTACGCTATCTCCAGACGCTGCAAGGTATTGCCCAGGACAATGCCAAGACCATCGTCTTCCCGATGCCCATGGACATGCTGAACAAGGTGGTCGAGACGATGGGGGGGCAGCAGGGGGGCACCCGGGGCTGATCGCCTCGCCTCAGCCGTCCTCGTGGGCGTCGAGGGCGCGGTCCGCCTCAAATAGGGGGCCGCGCCCGAGGACGAGCTTGAGCCGTGAGCCGCCGCTTTGGCGCCAGAGGACGGCCGAGCGCAGCCCCGCGAGCAAGAGCGCGCGGACGCAATCGGCGTTGTGTCCGTCCTCGAGGTGGGCCGCATCGCCCTGGACGATCACGCGCGGGCGCAGCCTGGTGATCGTGCGGCCGTAGAGCTCGCCCAGCCCGCCGATGACGTTGCGGTGGGTGATGGGAAAGTGCTCGAGCTGGCGCGCGCTGTTCTCCAATCCGTCCCTGAGCTCGCTGCGCATCTCGTTGCGCGCGGCGAGCTTGCGCTCGATATGCATCAGGGTCGCGGCGTAGCGGGTCGCCTCGATATCGCGGGTCTGGCCGCTCACGCCCAGCTGGGCGCGCAAGATGGGAGGCGCGCGTCGGCGCCAGATGCTGCTGGCATAGACCGCATCGACGTCGTCGGGATCGAGCGCGAACACGGGCTCGATGGCTGCCCCGAGCTCGTCGTCGTCGATTCGGCCTTCTCGCGCGATCTGGCGCACCAACGAGGTCGCGTGCATGAGGCCGGCGAGGGCCAGGGTCTGGTTGTGTACGTATTGATCCATGTCTAGTCTTCGCCGCGCGCGGGGGAGCGAGTTTAGCGGCGCGCTGTCGGTAGCGGCTACCGGAGGCAGCGGCCCCCGATCGGATGCTAGGGCCTGTCCACACTTCCTCCGATCACGGCGCCACCGAGACAGACGGTGCCGTCGTAGAGCACGAGCGACTGCCCGGGGGTGACGGCGCGCATGGGCTGGTCGAACGTCACCCGCAGCCGCTCGGGGGCGGGCTCGACCAGGCAGCCGACGGGGTGCTGGCGATACCGGACCTGCGCGGCTGCCCGAAAAGCCCCTGCCGGCACCTCGGTGAGCCAATGCGGGGTCTCGGTGGTCACGCCGTTGGCGTAGAGCCAGGGGTGGTCGCTGCCCTGGCCGACGAACAGGCGGTTGTGGCGAGTCTCCTTGCCCAGGACATACCACGGTTTGCCGGGCTGGCCCCGTTCGCCGCCGATGCCCAGGCCTTGGCGCTGGCCGATGGTGTAGTAGATGAGCCCGCGATGCTCGCCCATGGGGGTGCCGTCCGGGGTCACCATGGGACCCGGCCGGGCCTCGAGGTAGGCCCCGAGGAACTCATCGAAGCGGCGCTCGCCGATGAAGCAGATCCCAGTGCTGTCGGGGCGGTCGTGGTTGGGCAGACCGGCGGCATGGGCCCGCCGGCGTACCCATTCCTTCGACGCTTCGCCGAGCGGGAAGGTGATATAGTCGAGTGCCTCGCGGTCGATCGAGTGGAGGAAGTAGCTCTGATCCTTGTTCGGGTCGAGACCGCGCAGCAGCCGCGATTGCCCGTGCTCGTCGGTGCCGATGCGCGCATAATGACCCGTGGCGACGATCTCGGCGCCCAGCTCGCGGGCGTGTGCCAGAAATAGGCGGAACTTGATCTCGCGGTTGCACAGGACGTCGGGGTTGGGCGTGCGTCCGGCGGCGTAGTCGTCCAGGAATCGCTGGAAGACACGGTCCCAATAGGGCGCGGTGAAGTCGACCAAGTGCAGCTTGATGCCGAGATGATCGGCAACCTCACGTGCGGCGGCGAGGTCGTGCTCGACTGGGCAGTAGCCGGGATCGTCGGGGTCGTCCCAGTTGCGCATGAACAAGCCCTCGACCGACCAACCGGCCGACAGCAGCTCGGCGGCGGCGACCGCGGAGTCGACGCCGCCGGATAGACCGACGATGGCGCGTGGCCGCTTCAAACCCGTTCCCCGGTAGCCAATGGCACAGGGCAGCGATTATAGCGCCCGCGCTGGGCGCTCGTCCCCCTTCGGGCCTGTGTGCGTGCGGGCTGGAGCCCAAAGGCGTAGTATGGGTCGCAGGCGCCGCCGCGGCCGACGACATGGGTGTCACGAGCCGTCGGCGTCAACCGATATCCCGAAGGAGCTCGAGCGGGTAGCGATGGCCGGCCCGGTAATCGTCGAGGCCGCGCATCACCATGGGGCTGCGGAGCTCGCCCTCGACGGCTTGCAGGTCTTGGTAGCGCCACCAGTCCGCGCGCACCACGGCCTCATCGGCGGGCATGCCGGGCGCGGCTGCGGTCACCCGCCCGCTGAAGGCAACGCGCACGTGGGTCTCGGCGTTGACCGGATGCACCCAGCGGTAGACGCCGACGAGCGCGTCGGGCTCGAAGTGGCGGTGGGTCTCCTCGAGGACTTCCCGTACCACGGCGTCGGCCAGGCGCTCGTTGGGCTCGAGGTGGCCGGCGGGCTGGTTGTAGACATAGGCCCCGTCGGCGCGCTCGCGCACCATCAGGAACCATCCGCCGTGCTCGATCACGGCAGCGACGGTGAGGTGGGGCGTCCAGACGCTGGGATACATGGGCTGGCCTCGACCGTGAACCGAAGGCGAATCTAGCATGTCCGAAAGGTAGGTCGGTATGCGCTGAAGCCGCCGCGCGGGGCCGCACGAAGGCGACAATGGCACCTGTGGCGGCCGGCCTTGTGCGGAGGCGGGGCACAAGGGCGCGGCGTGCGCGGGGACTGCGGGCGCGGCGGGGCGAGCCTTGAAAATCGGGGGCATGCGCCTACAGTAAGGGGCAACGGTAGCGGTGTCGGCCGGCGGGCCCGCGGCGCACATCCAGCCGGACTGGTCAAGATGGTGAGGCCCGCCCGGACAGCGATAGAATAGACACGATGAGCGAACAGGATCCCCGTCACTACGACGACCCGGCGGTACAGACGGCCGAGCCCGAGGTCAAGCAGCCGCCGCTATACAAGGTCATTCTGTTGAATGACGACTACACGCCCATGGAGTTCGTGGTGCATGTGTTGGAGTACTTCTTCCGCATGGATCGGGAGAAGGCCACGCAGGTGATGCTGCACGTGCACACCCGAGGCAAAGGGGTCTGCGGCGTCTTTAGCGCCGACGTAGCGGAAACGAAAGTCAACCAGGTCAATCGGTACGCACGCGAGCACGAGCATCCGCTGCTGTGCTCGATGGAAGAGGCCTAACAGGCCCGGGGCAGACCATGCTGAGCAAAGAGCTCGAATTTACGCTCAACACCGCATTCAAAGAGGCGCGCGAGCGGCGCTACGAATTCATGACAGTCGAGCATTTGCTTCTGGCGTTGCTCGACAACCCGACTGCGACCTCGGTATTGCGCGCCTGCGGGGCCGATATCGAGAAGCTGCGGCGATCGCTCGAGCAATTCGTCGAGGAGAACACGCCACTGCTCGACGGCGACGATGCGCGCGAGACCCAGCCCACGCTCGGCTTCCAGCGGGTGCTTCAGCGCGCCGTGTTCCACGTCCAGTCGGCGGGTAGCAAGGAGGTCACCGGAGCGAACGTCCTGGTGGCGATCTTCGGCGAGCAGGAGTCGCACGCGGTGTATCTGCTTTCGGAGCAGAACATTAGCCGCCTCGATGTCGTCAACTACATCTCGCACGGGATCTCCAAGGTCTCGGGCGAGGAGAACGAGGAATCCGAGCAGGAGCAAAGCGACAGCGTGACCGAGTCGGGCGATAGCGAGCGCCAGCCGCTGGAGAACTTCGCGACGAACCTCAACGAGAAGGCGCTCGCGGGCTCGATCGATCCGCTGATCGGGCGCGAGTCCGAGGTCGAGCGCACCGTCCAGATCCTGTGCCGGCGGCGCAAGAACAACCCACTGTTCGTCGGCGAGGCCGGGGTGGGCAAGACGGCCATCGCCGAGGGCCTCGCCAAGAAGATCGTCGACGGCGACGTACCCGAGGTGCTCGCCGATGCGCGCATCTATGCGCTCGATCTGGGTGCGCTCGTTGCAGGCACCAAGTACCGCGGCGATTTCGAGAAGCGCCTCAAGGGCATCCTGGCGCAGCTCAAGAAGGAAAAGCACGCGGTCCTGTTCATCGACGAGATCCACACCG